>JBKPNP010000588.1:0-7050 GCA_046732775.1 Acidobacteriota bacterium | reverse complement strand
AAAAAAAACTAGCCGCGCTCTCTCGCGGGCTCTGCAGGTGACTGGCGTTCAAGCCGTGCGCGAAGGCGAACGACCTCATCCAAAATAATATCGGCAAGACTAGTTTTAGCCATCAGCGGAACGTGAATCGGTGCGGTGCTGTCGCGGCTGAGAATCGTTACTTCGTTTGAAGCTGAATCAAAACCAACGCCCGGCTGACTGACGTCGTTAGCCACAATCGCATGCAGCTTCTTATTAGTTAACTTTTCACGCGCATTAGCGAGCACGTTTGCAGTCTCCGCCGCGAATCCGATAACTAAAAGCTCCGGCTGGTTCTTGTTAGCAACCGCGCTGAGTATATCCGGTGTTCGCTCGAGCTCGAGGTTCAGGGAGTTTGCCGTCTTCTTAACTTTTTGTGGCGACTGATGAACAGGCCGATAGTCGGCGACAGCCGCAGTCCCGATGAAAACGGACGCCAGGGGCAAACTCTTCATAACGGCCTGATACATTTCCTCCGCCGACGTTGCCCGAGTAATCTCAACTGCTTGCGGTGCCGCCGCCGTAGTCGCACCGGCAACGACGGTTACACGCGCCCCACGCCGCTGAGCCGCTTCCGCGATGGCAAAACCCATGCGGCCCGAGGAATTGTTAGAGATGAATCGGACCGGATCGATCGCTTCGCGCGTGGCGCCGACCGTGATCAGGAAGTGCTCCTTCGTAAGGTCCTGCTCCTTTTGTCCGCGACCGTTTCGCAAAATATCCAACGCGGCGGCAACGATCTTTTCCGGCTCACTCAGTCGTCCGGGGCCTATGGACCCGCAGGCCATTTCCCCTTCATCCGGCTCAACAATGTGAACGCCGTCATCTCGAAGTCGCTGCAAGTTTCGCTGAGTGGCCGGGTGGTGCCACATTGTCGGATTCATCGCCGGCGCGACGAGAACTGGAGCGGTTGAGGCTAGATAGGTTGTGCTAAGAAAGTCGTCAGCAATCCCGTTGGCCAGCTTCGCAATCATGTTGGCGGTTGCCGGCGCTATCAGGAACAGGTCGACAGTTTGCGAGAACGTGATGTGGGCGATTGGGTCGGGGTTGTCGGACGCGTAGTCGTCGACTACCACATGCGAGCCGGAAAGAGCGCGGAAGGTCAATGGTTGAACGAATTCGCAGGCGCGCGTAGTCATGCCGACGCGCACCGTACAACCGTGACGTTGCAGACCGCGCAAAACCTCCGCAGCTTTGTACGCGGCGATGCCGCCTGTGATTCCTAACGCGACTTTTTTGTCATGGAAGAAGTCGTCCACGAGGGAACCCCTGAGAAGAGCGCTTACTTCAAATTAAAGATCAATGTAACATTGCTGAAATGACCGTGCAACGCACTCCCAAAGGCTATTTGGTACTATCCGCTACTGATCCCATAAGTAGACTTCCCGTATTTCCAACTAAAGCCAGAGGGGCGAAACCCATGTGTTATTCCCGTCTTGTCCGTTTAGCGGTAATCGGATCAATCCTGTTATCCGCCGGATTCAGTGCTTTTGCTCAAACAAATTCCGAGGACGAGCAGTTTGGTCCCGTGGTCAGGACTTACCTGGGGTATTTGCGGAATGAGAAAGAAGTAGTTGACGACCGCGCCAGCCGCCGCGAGGTAAGCCCCGTTTACTACCGCCGTAATTCAAATCGAATCCGAGCACTGAGGCAAATGGCCATACAAATTGCTCGAGAATCGCGAAACGATTACCTGCCTGAGCTTGAGGCCGTTGCCGCGGATGAACTCGGACTGCTCTTTGAGCGCCCGCCGCGTTTCCAGACGCTGAAGGTCGGTGACGTAGTGCAGACTACATTCAGATACTTGGGTAGCGTGCGTAGTGGGGACACGTTTTTTATCTTCGCGCGCCTCAATCCTTACGAGCAGGCCGACATGATGCAGCGCGTAAACCTGCCGGATGCTGCCGCCGGCACAACCGTTTCTAATCGAGCATCGGCGCAACCCAGGGTTCGCGCCCGGCGAGTATCAAATCCGTGAACGGTGCCGATCTAACCCAGGGACTTAGGTTTTTCTTGAGGCTTCTCGCGCCCTAATCGTCGCATTCGATCGTTTTCAAGTTGCTCCGACCGGCCCGTCCGTCCTGGTCCTTTCCAATTGCTGAAAAAGAAGGATTTTTCTGGACGGAGTGTGGGCCGTGTGATAAATTCTTGCGCGACCGAAAAAAGCACAGTTTTGTGGCAAAGTTGGCCAAAAGTCTGTTGACAGGCAATGGCCATTCATGTAATAACAGCGCGTGTTTTAGGCTTTGCAGACGGCAATCAGGGCCTTTCGACATCGCAACGCGGTTACGAGGCGGATAGCAAGTGCGCTTCATATTCTGGCCGTCGCGGCACGCAATTAAGATTTTGTTCACAATACGGGAGGAAAGTTAATGATTAGCAAAACTTGGAGCCGCAAACCAATAGCGGCCTTGGTGGCAGTAGCCATTTTGAGTGTTTACTCGATGGTAGTGTTGGCGTCGCCGGCAGCAAAGGCCCCGTCGGGAGAGTTGTCAATCGCCGGTCAGGCTACAGTAAACGGCGAAGCAGCGGTTTCAGGCGGAACGGTCTTTTCGGAGAGCGTGATTGCTACCGCAGAGAAGAGCGTTGCAACAGTGAACCTCAGCAAGTTGGGCCGCGTTGAATTGCTGCCCAGCTCCAGCATGAAGCTCAGCTTTACCGAGAAGAGCATCAACGGATTGCTCGACAATGGTACCGCGCATGTTTCAACCGTGGCTGGAACTTCGGTTAACTTCACGACCAAGGATGGCATCGTGGTAGTTGATGGTAGCCAGGCCACGTCGTTCACAGTCAATGTGGTCAAGGGCATCACATCTTTGACGACTCACTCGGGCGTCGCGCAACTGCGCGTTGGCGATTCAGTGAAGCAGGTTGCCGCTGGCGAGAGCGCTTCTGCCGGAACCCCGAACCCGAAAGACGATCCAGGTGACGACGACGACAAAATGAGCGGTGGCGAATTGGCTGCCCTGATTTTGCTCGGTGCCGGCGCGACTGCTGGAATCATCTATGCGGCGATGCATAATAACGATTTGAACTTCGGTGGCAACGCGATCGTAATCAGCCCCTCGAAGTAGTCGATTGTTGTGTTTCGATAAATACTGCGGCGCCGTATCCGGCGCAGCGGTCAATCATCAAAACCTTGCGGGTCACGCGGCGATGCGTCGCGCCTGACCCGCAAGGTTTTGCACGTACAACCACATCCTTCCTTTTAAATCTCCAAGGTAATTCTTAATGCACATTGCGGTAATTGGTACTGGTTACGTTGGCCTTGTCACCGGTGCCTGTTTTGCAGAATTTGGCGTCGATGTTACTTGCGTTGACATTGACGAAAACAAAATCGCGCGTCTTATCGAAGGCGAAATGCCGATTTACGAGCCCGGTCTCGAACAGTTGGTTATCAAGAATATGCAGTCTGGCCGGCTGCGATTCACCACCGATCTCAAGCAGGCTGTCGAACAGGCCCTGGTAATCTTTCTGGCGGTAGGCACGCCTCCAAAGAGCGATGGCTCGCCGGATCTAAGCTTCGTGGAGACTGCGGCCCGCTCCGTTGCCGAGTACATGAACGGTTATAAGGTGATTGTCACCAAGTCCACCGTCCCCATCGGTACGGGCGAGCATCTTCGAAAGTTGATCCGCGAAAACCTGAAGACGCGGCTCAATTTCGGTATCGTGTCTAACCCCGAGTTCCTGCGCGAAGGCGCCGCTATTAACGATTTCATGCGGCCCGATCGTGTGGTCATTGGCAGCCGTGATGAAGAAGCGGTTGCGATTATGCGCGACCTCTATCGCCCGCTTTACTTAATCGAGGCGCCTTTTGTTATTACCTCGCTCGAAGCCGCAGAGCTTGCAAAGTACGCTGCCAACGCCTTTCTGGCCACCAAAATTTCGTTCATTAATGAAATCGCAAATCTGTGCGAGAGCATTGGCTGTGACGTTCACGACGTGGCTCGCGCCATTGGGATGGACAAACGCATCGGTAGCAAGTTTCTGCATCCGGGTCCGGGTTTCGGAGGTTCATGCTTCCCGAAAGACACGCGGGCGCTGGCGTCAGTCGCCCGCGAGTTCAATCGTGACTCGATTATTGTCGATGCCGTAATTGAAGTTAACCGGCGGCAGCGCGAGGCGATGGTGCCGAAGATCGAGAAACTCGTGGGCGAGCTATCGGGAAAGACGATCGCAATTCTCGGTTTGGCATTCAAACCGGAAACCGACGATATGCGCGAAGCGCCTGCTATCGATATCGTGAACACGTTGGTCACCCGCGGTGCGAAGGTCCGGGCTTACGATCCAGTAGCGATGGAAGAAGCAGGGAAGGTCCTTTCTCAAATTGAATACGCAGCAGACGAGTATGAAGCTGTTGCGGGCGCCGATGCGTTGGTGTTCATCACCGAATGGAACCAGTTCAGAGCGCTCGATATGTCGCGGATACGCGACCTTATGCGCTCACCGAGAATTGCCGACCTGCGTAACATCTACGACCCGTCCGATATGCGCGAGCTCGGCTTTGAATACGTAGGTGTCGGGCGGTAACGAAACCGGCGCCCTTTAGCACTTTTATAGAAGAGACTGATTCACCCTTATGGCTTTAAGTGGAATCGCATTAGTGACTGGTGGCGCCGGCTTTATCGGTTCACATATCGGCGCGGCGCTGCTCGCGTCAGGCGCCAGGCTGCGCGTCATCGACGACTTGTCCACCGGCTATCGCGAGAACCTCGAGGAGCTAAAGGGTGATTTCGATTTTATTCAGGCTAGCGTTGCCGATGAAGCGTCGCTGCACAAGGCGCTCGAAGATGTCGAACTCGTCTTTCATGAAGCGGCAATCCCCTCAGTGCCTCGTTCGGTAGAAAACCCTCGGCAAACACATGTCGCCAGCGTTGAGTCGACGTTTTCACTTTTGCTTGGTGCTCGCGATCGCAAAGTAAGACGACTTGTTTATGCGGCGTCCAGCTCGGCATATGGCGATCAGCCTACGCTGCCCAAAGTTGAAACGATGTTACCGGAACCACTTTCGCCTTACGCGGTGGCGAAGCTGGTGGGCGAGCATTATTGCCAGGTTTTCACGCGGGTTTATGGCTTGGAGACGGTTTCGCTGCGCTATTTCAACGTGTTCGGGCCGCGTCAGGATCCGAGTTCACAATATTCCGGTGTGATATCCAGATTTATTAGCGCGCTGCTGGGCGGCGAACAGCCGGTGATTTACGGAGACGGAGAACAGTCTCGCGACTTCACCTACATTCAGAACGTGGTGGATGCAAACCTGAAGGCCGCTGAAAGCACGAAAGCAGCCGGCCACGTCATCAACGTGGCCAACGGCGAACGCATCACTCTGAATCAACTGCTCAGCGAATTGAAGAGTCTAACTGGAAAAGCTGAAGTAGTTGCTGATTACAAAGACACCCGGGCCGGCGATGTGAAGCACAGTCTCGCGGATATCACGCGAGCCAGAGAGCTGCTTTCCTATGAACCAGGGGTTGACCTTCGCACCGGATTACAACTGACAATGGATTGGTGGAAGCAGAGTCGATTCGCCAAAGCGTAGTTCAGTCACCCTTTCTTCACGCGTTTGACCCTAACGCGCTACCGTCAACCAATTTGCGCAAACTTTCCTCGTAAGGTGCACGAGCCACGCCCTTGTCTGTAATGATCGCGTTGATTAGGTCGTTGGGTGTCACGTCAAAAGCAGGATTTTGTACTGGCACACCTTCAGGCGCGAGTTGTTGCCCGCGAATGTGCGTAACTTCCTTACCGTCTCGCTCTTCAATCGGAATTTCGTCGCCCGACTTTAAAGACAGATCCAGGGTGGAAATCGGAGCGGCAACATAGAACGGGATGTCGTGTTTGCGCGCCAACACGGCAACCATGTAGGTGCCAATCTTGTTCGCCGCATCTCCGTTGGCCGCAATTCTGTCAGCGCCCACCACCACCGCATTAATCTTTCCGCTCTTCATGACGTGTCCTGCCATGTTGTCGGTAATCACAGTCACCGGAATATTGTCCTGAGATAACTCCCACGCGGTTAAACGGCTACCCTGCAAAAATGGGCGAGTTTCGTCCGCTATCACGGCGATGTGTTTTCCCGCGTCGATGGCTCCGCGAATTACGCCCAACGCCGTACCGTAGTCACCCGCAGTCGCGAGAGCGCCTGCATTGCAATGAGTAAGGACCGTATCGCCGTCAGCCAGCAGCTCGGCGCCAAACTTTCCCAGCGCACGGTTGGCTTGAATGTCTTCGTCGAAGATGTCCTGAGCTTCCTTAACCAGTTTGGCCTTGAGTTCCAATACGTCAGTTGTACTCGTCTTAAACTTACGAAAGGCTTGACGCATCCGCTCGATTGCCCAAAAGAGATTCACGGCCGTGGGGCGCGTTTCGCCCATCACCTGACACATGTAGTCAAAGTCGTCTTCCAAATCAGCGACCGAGGTGCCGACAGATTGGCTCGCACCGAGTGCCAGGCCAAAGGCGGCGGAGACGCCAATGGCCGGCGCGCCACGAACTACCATCTTGCGAATCGCTTCCGCGACTTCTTCGTATGACCTCAGCATGAGGTATTTTTCTTCAGAAGGCAGCAGCCGCTGATCGAGCATGCGGACGCCTTCATCAGTCCATTCAATTGTTCTTATCATTGGTTAGCGGTTCTCTCAGACTTGGAATCTGTGGAATCTTACCGGAGGCTAATTGACTACGCAAAAGCGCGCCTTTCAACGGCGGTCGGCTCGTAACGGAAACTGTTAGTGTGCGTCTGTCTTGCCATGGCATCGAACGATCGCAAACTAACAGTTTGCGTTACCTTACGTCGAATTGACACTGCCGATCATCGCGTGATAGTGTCCGCGCCGTTAGTCGTTCTTTCTACGAGAAAGCATCCGGGTGCCCCATGAAATGGGGAGAATAGGGAAGCGGGTGAGAATCCCGCGCGGTCGCGCCACTGTGATGAGACGCTGCGTTCAGACGCAGCACCGTCTTAAAGTCAGGAGACCTGCCCGGCGCTTTGCAGCTTTTGAACGCTCGCGGAAAGGCGTTCAGGCCGCCCGG
>JBKPNP010000587.1:0-2878 GCA_046732775.1 Acidobacteriota bacterium | reverse complement strand
CGCGATCAATCAAATAAGTTTCCGGCGCTCCATAGACGCCATAATCGATCCCCACGCGTCCGTCGAGATCGGTGGCGCTCAGAACGTATGGGTCTCCCAAATCGCCGAGCCAGGCCAGCGCGTCCTCACGCTTGTCTTTATAATTCAAACCGTAGATCGGAACTGCCTTTGAACGCGCATACTCCAGTAACAATGGATGTTCGTCGCGACAGGTAACGCACCAGGACGCCCATACATTCAGCAGCCATACTTTGCCGCGCATCTCCGACGCTGAAAACGTCTTACCGGGTTCGCGCAATTGGGCGAGCTGAAACGCAGGTGCAGGTTTGTCGATTAAGGGAGACGGAACCTCGTGGGGATCGTGCTTTAATCCGATAGCCAGGAACACGACCAGGACAACGAAGACGACCAGTGGTATTACAAATCTGCTCATGATTCTCTGGCCGCCAGGGCCGCGACCGGAACTGGTTGAGACGCTTTCTGCGCGAGCGCTTCACGTTGTTTGCGGGCCGCGAGCGCATAGCGGCGATCGCTCAACGCCAGGCCACCGCCCAGCGCCATGATGACCGCGCCGCCCCAAATCCAACCAACGAATGGTTTGTAGTAGACGCGCACGCTCCAGGCGCCGTTATCCACGGGCTCACCGAGCGAGATGTAGAGGTCGCGGAATATTCCGCTGTCGATTGCCGTCTCGGTCATGACGTTACCGGAAGCGGTGTATGAACGCTTTTCGGGATACATTTTGTTAACGACCACGCCGTTAATATTTACGTCTAATTCGGCGCGCGCCGCTTCGTAGTTCGGCCCGGTTGCGCGTGTGACACCATTGAAGCGAAAGACGTATCCACCGGCGGCCACCGTGTCGCCCACTTCCATCCGCACGTCCTGCTCGGATTGGTAGCTGGTTACGATCGTCACGCCGACGATGAATACTGCAACGCCGATATGCGCGAGATGCATGCCGTAATAGCTCCGCGTTTGCATGCGCAGCTTTTGGAAGACACTAAACTGACCCGACGTCGATCGCACTCGCTCGATCAGGTTGGTAAGTGCCGTGGCGAAAATCCAGAGAGCGAGCATCAGTCCGAGACTCGCAAGCGGTTTCCACTTGCCAAGCACGAACGGCAAAATCAACGCAGTGACAACGCTTGCGAGGAATGCCCAACGCAAACGGACCGCGAGTTCGGGAAGACTCGCTTTCTTCCAGCGTGCAATCGGGCCGACGCCCATCAGAAACACTGCGGGCGCCATTAATGGCGCAAACACACTGTTGAAGTAAGGCGGTCCGACGGAAAGCTTTCCGAGGCCAAGCGCGTCGATGATCAGCGGATAGAGCGTACCGAGCAAAACCGAACCGGCTGCGACCACCAGCAGCACGTTGTTTGAAAGCAACATCGACTCGCGCGATACAAGTTCAAACTTCCCGCCGAGGCCGACTTGTTTTGCGCGCCATGCGTACAGCACTAACGAACCACCAATAACGATGGCCAGGAAGGCAAGGATGAAGATGCCGCGTTTAGGATCCGTTGCGAAGGCATGTACTGACGTGAGCACGCCCGAACGCACCAGGAACGTACCGAGCAAACTCAACGAGAACGCGCCAATCGCCAGCAGTACCGTCCAACTCTTGAACCCGCCCCGTTTCTCAGTGACCGCAAGTGAGTGGATGAGCGCGGTGCCTACCAGCCACGGCATGAACGAAGCATTTTCCACCGGATCCCAAAACCACCAACCGCCCCAACCGAGTTCGTAGTAAGCCCACCAACTTCCGAGTGCGATACCGCACGTCAAAAACATCCAGGCTACCGTCGTCCACGGACGCGACCAGCGCGCCCAGGTCGCATCGAGCCGGCCGCTGATCAAAGCCGAGATCGCGAAGGCAAACGCTACCGAGAATCCAACGTAGCCCATGTAAAGCATCGGCGGGTGCGCCACCATGGCCGGGTCCTGGAGCAGGGGATTGAGGTCGCGGCCGTCAACGGGAACCGGGAATTGCCGCGTGAAAGGATTCGACGTCAGCAGCATGAATAGTAAGAACCCAACGCTGACAATTCCCATTACACTCAAGACGCGCGCGACCATGTCGTCCGGAAGGTGGCGGCTGAAAAGTGAAACGGCGACCGTCCACAGCCCCAGCATGAACGTCCAGAGCAACAGCGAGCCTTCGTGCGAACCCCAGGTGGCAGCGAGCCGGTAGTGAAGTGGAAGTTGCGAGTTGGAATTTGTGGCGACGTTCAGAACCGAAAAGTCGTTAGTGATAAATGAATAGCCAAGGCAGCAGATGGCGATCGCTACAAAAATGAATTGCGCCTGTCCGGCCGGAACTGCGAGGGCAATCCACGAACGATTGCCGCGGGCGGCGCCGATCAAAGGCAGCGTCGCTTGAGTGAGCGCCAACAGCAGCGCGAGAATTAGTGCGAACTGGCCAATTTCAGGAACCATACAGATAAATGCGTGGCGACGTGATAGGAGGCTTAGTAGACGACAGTCTTGGCGGCTTCTTTTTCGTGCTTCGCGTTGTCGATAGCTTTTCCGGCTTCGGGCGGCATGTAGTTTTCGTCGTGTTTCGCCAGCACCTGATCGGCGTAGAAAATACCATCGTCGCCGATTCGTCCCTGCGCCACGCAGCCTTTGCCTTCCTTGAATAAGTCGGGAAGGATTCCCTTGTAAATAACGGGAATGCTTTTCGCGGTGTCGGTAACAGTAAACCGTACGGTCAAGCCATCGCTGTCGCGTTTCAGTGTGCCGTTTTCTACCAGGCCGCCGACGCGGAAAGTTTTATTGACGGGCGCCTCTTTGGCTGCGACCTGTGAAGGACTGAAAAAGAAGACGAGATTGTTTTGAAAAGCACTTAGCACGAGTGCCGCGGCGACGCCCA
>JBKPNP010000586.1:0-1707 GCA_046732775.1 Acidobacteriota bacterium | reverse complement strand
GGAGAGGTCACCGTGGCGATGACGCCCGCCATTCATTCAAGCAGTGTCTTTAATCCGAAAGCCGGCGCCACTGAAGCGGAAAGAGCCTACGGCGGAAATCCCGCCGGATTTGTTTTGATAATCAAGAACGGTCCGACCATCTACCACTCCGGCGACACAGCGTACTTCAGAGACATGGAAACGATTGGCGAGGAGTATCACGTTGACCTGGCTCTGCTCAATGTCGGGGGCCATTTCGGAATGGAACCGCGCATGGCGGCGAAGGCTGCGAGATCAGTTCGTGCACGATTGGCGGTGCCACATCATTTCGAAACGGTTCCGGGCGTGACTCCAAACTCCCTTGTGTTTGCCGCCGAGCTCAAGAAACTGGGAATACCGTTTTATGAGATGAAGCCTGGCGAAACGATATCGTTTCGCGGCAGCGTAATGCTGCATAAATAGAAACCGATGATCGATAGGCCAGCCCCGTGATGCTTACCTAACGAACAAAGCCGACAAAACAAAACTGACGTCCTACCCGTAGTAAACGCGGGAGAAAAATCAATGAACACTCGTCGCCGGAAACACGAAAGAATTTCCAAAGTTATGGATCTGTCGTTCCTTTTACGTTGGGTTGCACAAGCGTCTGCAGTGTTGCTAATGGGCGCCGCCGCCAATGCCCAGAACAGTGCCTGGCCCCAGTTTCGCGGCCCCGATTCGAATCCGGTAGGCGCGCACGCGAAGCTTGCTGAACGCTGGTCAAAAACTGAGAACGTGGAATGGATGCGCGAGATACCAGGACGCGGCTGGTCGTCGCCCATCGTCACCGGTGACCACGTTTACGTCACGACCGTTACCACCGAAGGCAAATCCAAACCGCCGCAGATCGGAACGGAGTACAGCAATGAGTATGTGGCGGAGTTGATGAAGCAGGGCCTATCGGAGAAGGAAGTAGTGGAGCGCGTTACCGCGCGTGACATCGAACTCCCCAAAGAAGTGTCGCTGCATTACTTTCTCTATTGCCTGAATTTGAAGAGCGGCAAAACCGAGTGGCAGAAAGAATTTTACACGGGCAAACCGCCCGGGGGACGTCATCGCAAAAACAGTTTCACTTCGGAGAGTCCCGTAACCGACGGGAAATTCGTGTATGTGTACGTCGCGAACCTGGGACTGTGGGCGTTTGACCTGAAGGGTAAGCCGGTTTGGGCTACACCGCTCGAAGCAAATCCGATTTATCTCGACTTCGGTACCGGCAGTTCGCCTGCGCTAGCCGGAAACCTGCTGGTGATCGTGAACGACAATGAGAAACAGCAGTTCATCGCCGGCTTCGATAAGCAGACCGGCAAACAGGTTTGGCGCACAAATCGAGTGATTGGACAAGAGGGCCGGCGTTCAGCCTGGGTCACTCCTTTTGTTTGGCGCCATGCGCTGCGCACCGAGATCGTCGCGGTAGGACCCGGCGAAGTTGTGAGTTACGACCTGGCGGGTAAAGAACTTTGGCGCATGGCGGGAATGTCGGGCGCGCCAGTGCCGACTCCGTTTGCGTACGAGGGACTGCTCTACATCGACGGAGGCCGCGGCGCGTTGTTGGTTGCGGTGCGTCCGGGAGCAGCAGGGAACATCTCATTAAAAGAAGGCGAGACGTCGAACGAGTACATCGTGTGGTCGCAGAAGCGTGCAGGCACTTACCTGCCGACCCCGGTCGCCTATGAAGGCGGCATCTACTCG
>JBKPNP010000585.1:0-2491 GCA_046732775.1 Acidobacteriota bacterium | reverse complement strand
ACAGACGCTACAAAGGTGGCCAGAAACGCGCTCAAGCCAACCAAAGCCTGAGGATTGTTCACGATACTAATCAGCAGACGTGACATTTTTAGCACCCTTAATCCCGCGGCATAAACGGCGGGAGGTTATTCGGTTCGGAACAGAGTCAACACTCGTTGAGGTGACTTCCTAAAGTGGCATCGGCACCGTGATGAAAGGTCTTGAGCAGCCATTAAACGTTGTTCATGGTTCAAGGGATCGCTGCTGCATGGGCTCGCATAACTCTGACCAGTCGAAGGCGGTTCCAATAGGCAGAATATAGTGCGAGTTTGCGAGGACGCAGAGGCTCGGGAGCGGCCTTCGATCTAAGACGGCGGGAGATTATTCCTGTTCGAAACGAAAGTCAACGTTTCGAATTGAGAGAAAGAAGGATTGTGGAATTCTGATAGGTAAGTGCGTCTGACCCAACCCGCGTCTAATTTCAAAATTAGTGACATCGTGGTTGTCGGAAGTCATACCTTCGCGCAAAGCTGACCGAGTTTTCTTCCTGATGAGCTTGCTTACGGGTCCTAGCGGTTGGTCTCGACTTCATCGCCCGCTCCACTGCGGCCGGTGTCATTTGCTTGATAACAGCATCCTGTCATGCAGTTCTGAACCCCACCGCTCAGATCGGACACTTCATGTGTTAATTCGATCGGACATATCATGTAACGACAGCGCCCAATGGTAGTGACCTAATTTGAAATCCTCTGTGCCTCCTCCGTGTTCTCTGTGTCTCGGTGGTGAGTATTTGCCTAAATTTCATCACCACAGAGACACAGAGTTCACCGAGGTAGCACAGAGAAGAATTGAAATTAGGGCACTACCCGCCCAATCTTTTCCTTGTCTTTTTCCCACGGATGTAATATTAAGGCGCTGAAAAATTCTCTAGTTCTCGTATTGCTCACGCTCCATCGTTCTTAAACGGCTCAAACCCCCTCAGGAGGCGTTATGGGACTTTTCAACTCCACAATTCTTGAAGTAGTCATCGGTGTAATCTTCCTCTACCTGCTGCTCTCGATTCTTTGCACCGCCGCGAATGAATGGGTGGCTGCGCTGACGCGCCGGCGCGGCAAAATGCTACGCAAAGGAATTCATCAACTGTTGGAGGCGCAGCCGGTCACCGGAGATTCAGATAAGGACGGGTTCCTTAAGTCGTTTTATCGGCATCCGCTGATTACAAGCTTGATTCATGACGATAATCATCCGACTTATATCGCGCCGAGAACCTTTGTCGCGGTGGTGACGGATTTACTGACCACTCAAAAACCTGGATCAGTCAAGTTCACGGATTTTGAAGATGGAGCCAAAGCGCTGCCCGAAGGAAACGTTAAGAAAACGGTCCTCGCGCTCGTCCAGCGTTCAAACCAGGAACTGGAGTCGGCCCAACTCGCCGTCGAAGGCTGGTTCAACGACGCGATGGATCGCGTTAACGGCTGGTACAAGCGCCGAACGCAACTCTGGACCGTCATCATCGCGTTCGCGCTGACGCTGGTAGCGAATGCGGACACCATTCATGTCGTTCGACAGTTAGGCAGCGACCCCGTTTTGCGCACTGCAGTGATCGAAGAAGCTAAAGTGCGCGCGCAAAAACCTCGCCCGACAATGTCGGTGGAATACAAGAATGAAGACGATCCAACCAACCCAACCGTCACTCGAAATGAGGGCAATAGTCTGTCGGAAACCGAAATGGATCTGTTGGGCCAAATGCTCGGCTGGCATGAAAACGTTTTTTGGGACGCCCATGGAAGATACTGGAACAGTCGAGTGTGGCTGGAGCGAATGATCGGTTGGCTTTTGACGTTACTGGCAATCTCCCTCGGCGCGCCATTCTGGTTCGACATGCTGAATAAGGTTATGAACATTCGCTTTGCCGGCAAGTCGCCCGACGAAGGTTCGAAGAAACCCGACAAAGCTGATGTGCAGGCGCGCGCTTAAGCGCCAGGGAGAAACTTATGCTACGACTGAAGCGTCTTCAGATATTTTCGCTCCTGGTTGTGTTGGTGGCATCCTCGCTGACGGTCCAAGCCGACATAACGGTTTCACTTACGAAAGGATTCGTCAAGAAGGTCAAAGACAAAGCGACGATCTCGACAACGTTTGAAGTCGTAAAGTTTCACAGCAAACCCAACAAGATTGGGACAGGTTCCGACGACGGTGACATTCACATAGCCGGTCGGGACGACACGGTGCGGTTGCCAATGGTTGCCGAGATCCTGAATGGAAAACTGGAAGACGACACATTCGACTTTCTGCTTCAAACTCCCGAGGGAACCGAGCTCCCGATAGTTGGCGTATGGCGGCTATGGTTCGAACATCCGGGACACGATGATCAGGTCATGGGCGCTAAGGTCGACGTGCCGACCAATACTAATCCGGATCACATTTTTGAATTTCACCCGCTAACGAAGTTTGGGAGTTTCGACTGTCGCGACTCTTTTTTGCCCGTCAAGGACCAGTTGAAAGAATTTCG
>JBKPNP010000584.1:0-11981 GCA_046732775.1 Acidobacteriota bacterium | reverse complement strand
AGACCGCGCGCGTCCATCGAATAAATCACTACGCTGGAGCGCGCTGCCGCACTCGTTATTCGCTGCAGTCGATCTCTGGTGTCAGACATCCGATCTTCGACAAAGAAACCACCGGATAGGAAAAAGACGAGCTTGCGGCCGGGAAGTTTTTCAGCTCCACGAACGAGGCTTTCGAGGCCGGCGAGTGAATTCGTCGTTATCGACGTGCTCTGCTTGGCCGTGGCAGTGGCGCGAGCTTTCACCATGGCTTCGGCGGCATCCAGAGAAAGGCCGGGAATATCACGCATCGTCGCTTCGGTGAAGTAGTCGGTAGTATCGCGATCGTAATTGCTGATCAAAAACGCTTGATACTCCGTCATCGGCGGACGTTCGAAATCTCTCGCTGTATTCGTGCGCACATGCAGACGTTCAACCGCCGCGCGCAACACTGTCTTGTTGTCAGTAAGTTGCTGTAGAAAACCAATCTGGCCACTGGATGACGCGATTGCGACTTCGTCGTTTTGCCGCATCTCCGTGTCGATGAATTTCAGGATCAGTTTTCTGGCGGTTTGAAGCGCCGGCAGATCCATGTGAAGGTCATCGACGTAAAAGAAGATTGGACGGCCGCGATCCAGTGGCGCCGGCGCGGGGAGCCGATTAGCGCCTGGCCGGGACACGCCTCGTGCGGCTGCCAGCTGCATTTCTTCGTTAACACTGCCGGCGGTCACCCTTTCGAAAAACTCCACCGGTTTAACTTTGCCGTCGATCCGCAATTCAAAGTCGCTGCTGGTCAGGCCGTTCGCAAATTTGCCCTGCTTGTCGAACACCATCACGTCGGTTTGGATCAGTTCGGTGTAGGTGCGCACCACGTCGCCCTGGTCCTGAGCGGTTTGAACTGGCGGCGGCGGCGGATCCTGTGTAGTTTGTGCGAGCCCACGCGGTAAGCCCGTGAAGAGGTAGAGGCCAAACCCCAGCGATAGCGCAACTAACGCGATTAATCTTGCCGCTTTGATAGTAGGCAACATCGAGAACATATTTCGGCCAAGATAACGGACGAGTCAGGGGAGACATTCCGAAGTGCGACAAGAACCGCGATGCAAGTTCGTCGCTAGCTTTAACGCGAGGCTTCGGCACTAAATATTGATCAGACCGGACTGCGACGCAACCTGAAAACTTTATTTACGAAAATTCGTATTAAGCCGGACAGGTAACGTGAACCAATAACCCCTATGTCTTCACTTTCGTTCCAACGCGAGCTCCCATATGCCCAATCAACAGCCAACCGTCCTTATTGATCAGATAAGCAAAAGTTTTGGTGAATTCACCGCCGTCAGCGATTTGAGCCTGGCGGTTTATCCCGGCAGAGTTTTTGGCCTGCTTGGACCCAACGGCGCCGGCAAGACGACTACGATTCGCATGATCGTCAACATTACGGCGCCTGACTCCGGCCGCATCGAGTTGTTCGGACAACAGGTAACTCCCGAGCTGCAGGATCGGATCGGCTATCTGCCCGAGGAGCGGGGTCTCTACAAGAAGATGAAGATCGGCGAGCAGATCAAATACTTTGCTGCGCTCAAGAGCGTGAGCCCGAAAGAAGCCGAGGCGCGCGTTGATAGCTGGCTGCAGCGGCTGAAGTTGATGGAATGGAAAAACAAGAAGGCCAGCGAACTGTCGAAGGGAATGCAGCAGAAGGTGCAGTTTGTGAATGCCATTATTCACGAACCGGATTTACTGATTCTCGACGAGCCTTTTTCCGGTCTCGACCCGGTAAACGTCGAAGTGCTGAAGGAGATTATTCTCGAACTGAAAGCTGCGGGAAAGACCATCATCTTTTCCACTCACCAGATGGAAGTGGCTGAAAAGATCTGCGACGACATCTGCCTCGTAAACCGTTCGCGCAAGGTTCTGGAAGGCAGCATCAGGGAAGTGAAGCGTGGCTTTAGCCGCAACGCCGTGGCGCTTCGGCTGGTTGGCGGCGAAAGCGTTTTGCAGAACGACAAGCTGATCGCCCATGTGCAGCGCCATAGCGACGGCGTCGAGGTGTTAATGGTCGAGGGTGCTTCGCCGCAAACGCTGCTGAAGGAATTAATTGCCGCCGATGCGACGATAGAACGCTTTGAAATGATTGAGCCGAGCCTGCATGACATTTTCATAGAAAAGGTGACGGAGAACGCATGAACAAACTACTCGCAGTTATCAAGCGCGAATATCTGCAACGCGTCAGAACAAAGTTCTTCGTCATCATGACCATCCTCGGTCCACTCATGCTGGTCGTTTTCACCATCGTGCCGGGGTTGCTGTTCAGTTTGAAAAGCGGCGACACCAGAATTGCGATCATCGATCAGACTGCAAACGCAAACCTGTACACGCCGGTGCGTAACGCCCTGGTGCGGGGTCGGGATGAGGATGAGGACGATGAGGGGCCGCCGGATCTTTCGAGTTCGTTGGACAAGAACCCTAAAGACCGCATGGAGACGGCTGCCAAATCGATGCGCGGAAGTTTCCTGGTCGAACCCGCGCCGCTTGCCGGCCGCTCGCTCGAGGAAGTTCGCCGCGAACTTAACGCGCGCATCGGCCGCAATGAGTTGGATGGCTATCTGGTTATCCCTCCCGACGTCTTAAATAATCCTGAGGCGCAAACGGCTTACTACGGCCGCAATGTGGGTGACGTAATCACGCGCGGCCAAATTGAAGATCGGCTCAACGCGGCCATTCGGCGTCAACGGCTGATTGCCGAAGGCGTGAAGGATCAAGACGTCGATGCGCTTTCAAAGTCGGTCGACGTTGCCACCTATCCGGTCAATGAAAAGGGACAGGAAGGAGCGCAGGATTCCGGCGCGGGCTTCGCGATGGTTTTCGTCATCGCTTTCCTGATTTACCTGACGGTGCTGCTTTACGGGCAGGTAGTGCTTGGCGCTATCGTCGAGGAAAAAGAGACTCGCATAGCCGAGATTCTTTTTTCGTCAGTGCGGCCTTTTCACTTGATGGTAGGGAAACTCATTGGCGTCTCCCTCATGGCGCTTACGCAACTCGGTATCTGGATACTGGCGTTTGCCGCCGTTGCCTTGTACGTGCTGCCGGCGTTGGCCGCGGGCGGGACTGACGTGAACCTGCCGCACCTGCCGGCGATGTTTTTCGTTTACTTCTTCCTCTTTTTCGCGTTGGGATATTTTCTTTACGCGACCATCTATGTGCTGATTGGTTCGATGGTCACCACCACGCAGGAGGGCGGGCAGATGGCGATGCCGGTGGTGTTCCTGTTGATGGCGGGACTTTACATGGCGTTCCCGGTAATTCGCGCGCCGAATTCGTCGTTCGCCTTCTGGGTGTCGATGGTGCCTTTCTTTTCGCCAATCACGATGATGGTTCGCATCGTCTCGCAGACGCCGCCGTTCTGGCAGATCGCGGTTTCCTGGATTGTGGGGGTCATCACCGTGGTCGGTTTAGTGTGGCTGGCGTCGCGAATTTACCGCATCGGCATGTTGATGTACGGCAAGAAGGCGACGATTCCAGAAGTGATGCGCTGGGTGAAGCAAGCTTAAAAAGCCTTGGGCAATGCACATACGCGAATGACACGCATGGTAACTACGCATCAACGCTCTACAAACCAAACACAAATTCAGAACCGGGAGCGGTAGCGACCGGGTAAGAAACGTTATCATTCACGCAACCGGTAAGACGCGTTATCATTCCCGTTGGTGATACTCACGGGCAGGTTGAGTTTGCGGTACGCGAACCCGGTACCGCTGCCGGTTCTGAATTAGCCGATTCACTTCACTGACTTGGATCAACCCTTTCCAATAGTTCGCTGCAGTAAGTGCGCTGTTCGCGGCTGATTCTCGCCGTTTCGCTGCTCCGGCATGTTCTGCTTTCACAGTCAGTGATAGTCTCTTTCCCGTTCGCGCTTTCTATCGACGACCGGCAAAGCAGATGCAATCCTCTTTAAACTTCGATTCCGATCATCCTGCAGTCGACTTACACGAGAGACCGCGGAGCGCGCGTTTCAAGTGGGCCATAATCGTCGGCTTCTGGACGTTCTTTGGTCTGCTCAACGGCACGCAGCTTTACCTCGGCCTGCGTATGGAAGGCTTGAACCTGCCGCTGTGGCGCGTGTTTGCTACGGACCTGTTTGGTTGGTGGCCGTGGATTTTGGCAACGCCGATTGTGCTGGCTCTTGGCCGCCGTTTTCCTTTTGAACGCGGTACCTGGTGGCGCGTGGCGCCGATCCACCTGATAGCGTGTTTGCTGATTGCCGGCGCGCATCTCGCTTTCTTCACTTACGCCAGCAATTTCTTTCAACCGTTTGGTCCGCCGCGTAATCCGAGCAGTTTCTGGGAGTCGTTTCTCGGCCGCTTCACCAGTCAGTTCCACATTGACTTGCTTATCTACGCAGCCACGATCGGCGTCAGTTATGCAGTCAGCTACTACCTGCGTTTTCGCGAACGCGAATTTCGCGCATCACAGCTGGAGAGCCAACTGGTGCAGGCGCAGTTGCAGACGCTCAAGATGCAATTGCAGCCACACTTTCTTTTCAACACGCTCAACGGTATCGCCGGGTTAATTCGCGATAACCGCAACAAGGCGGCGGTCGATATGGTTGCGGGACTGAGCGATCTGTTGCGCTACACCCTGGAAAACGCCGGCAAGCAGGAAGTGTCACTCAAGGAGGAACTCGAATTCCTCGAGCTGTATCTCGACATTCAACAGATGCGTTTCTCGGATCGATTGAAGGTGGAGATGCAGATTGAACCCGAGACGCTCAACGCGGTAGTGCCGAATTTGATTCTGCAGCCGCTGGTTGAAAACGCCATTCGACACGGCATTTCCCGACGCGCGGCGGCCGGCGTTTTAGGTGTCACCGCTCAACGCGACAACGGGTCGTTACGAATTAGAATCTACGACGATGGCCCGGGACTGAAGCGTGAGGATGGCTCGCGGACTACGGAAGGCGTCGGGCTTTCGAACACGCGGGCGCGCCTTGTGCAACTTTATGGCGACCAACAAAGCTTCTCGTTAACGGAACGGGCCGGTGGCGGAGTCGAGGCGGTGCTGGTACTGCCCTACGTCCGCGCAGACGAGTAACGGATTCTGTAACGCGAACTGTTAGTTTGCGTCTTTGCAGAACCGCGAGCGGTAGCGAGCGGATGCCAGCGTCAAGTTAGTGCGGGCTATTTGTGGCGAGCGTACTGGATTCGGCAGCGTGATCTGTAGCATCCCGTCGCTACGGCTCCGGGTTCTGCACGACGCAAATGTTTGCGTTACATGAATTGTGAGCACCACGAAAGCAAAGATACGAACGTTAATTGTCGACGACGAGCCTCTCGCGCGTCGTAACCTCCGTTTGCTCCTGCAAAACGATCCGCAGATCGACATCGTCGCTGAAGCCGCGAGCGGCCGCGAAGCGCTGGCTCTCATCAACAAACACTCGCCCGACCTGGTCTTTCTCGACATTCAAATGCCCGAGCTCGACGGCTTCGGTGTGCTCGAGAACATCGACGCCGCACAGCTCCCCGCAATCGTGTTCGTGACCGCGTTTGACCAATACGCTCTCAAGGCCTTCGATTTTCACGCCCTCGATTACCTGCTGAAACCTTTTGACGATGCGCGGTTCGAGAAAGCTTTGCGCCGGGCAAAACTACAACTCGAACAACGCGAATTGAAGGATCTGAGCGAGCGTCTGGTCGCTTTACTCGGAGGTAGGGAAGCGCGGTTGCGAGAGCCGGCGCGCGCGTCGCAATACGTTTCGCGTTTACTGATCAAATCCGGCGGCCGCGTGTTCTTCCTGAAGACGGACGAGATCGATTACATCCGCGCCGAGGATTACTACGTCAAGCTTCACGTCGGGCGTAAGGGCCACCTGCTGCGCGAGACGATGACCGAAATGGAGGCCAAACTCGATCCCGAAAAGTTCCTGCGCATTCATCGTTCTACGATCGTTAACATCGAACGAATTCGTGAACTTCAGCCCCACTTCAACGGCGAATACATCGTGGTGCTGCACGACGGCAGCGAACACAAACTCAGTCGCAGCCGTCGTGAACAACTGCAATCGCTGCTAAAGTCCGGTTCGTTCTAACTTCCCAGCCCGCCCCAGCCTCGCTTCGCTGCAAAGTCTCGGCAGTTCGCTGCAAACAAGCACACAAAACGAGACGGTGGTCATAGACTCAGCCCGCGTCATAGCTGAAGCACAGTTTTTCGGGGAGGCTTGAGATGGAAAACTTTCCGGTGGTTATCGTTATGTTCCTGGTCGCCGCCATGCAGGCTGTGAATGGTCAGTCGTTACAGAAGTTTCAGCAGCCACAGGAGCAACCATCGCCAGCGCCGAAGGTTGACGCGCCGCGACCCGTGAATCATAAGCTGCCGGCGGATGCGGTCTTCTATCGCGAGGTGGCTTGGTCGCCTGACGACAAGCGCATCGCATATTCGATGCTGCGCGAGGGACGCTGGGATATTTACACGATGCGGGCGGACGGCAGCGACGTCGTCCGCCTGACCAGTAACCCTGATTTCAATTACTTCTCGGTGTCGTGGTCGCCGGACGGGAAGAGGTTGACGTTCGCCGCTCGCACTGGCGACGAGGGCAAGACTGATATTTATGTCATGAACGCCGATGGTTCCGGCATCACTCAACTTACCAACCATCCCGCCAGTGATTCGGCGCCATCGTGGTCGCCTGACGGTAAGCGCATCGCCTTCATTTCCGATCGCGACGGCAAGGATCACGAAAGCCAGATCTATGTAATGCGCGTTGACGGCTCAGACCAAAAACGTTTGGTGAAAAGTGAGACGAGTGACTTCGATCCGCAGTGGTCTCCCGATAGTAAGCAGATCGTTTACTACGCCGAAAAAGGCGATCGCAAAGATCAGGTATGGGTTGCGAAAACGGATGGGTCCAGTCCCGTCCTGCTCACGGGCGGCGAGGGCCACAACATCTTTCCGTCGTGGTCAGCCGATGGCAAGCGAATCATTTTCACGTCGCACCGCTCGGGCCCGGAAGAACAAATGAGCATTTACACAATCAATGCAGACGGTTCCGGCTTGAAAGAACTATACAGTCAACAGTCTTTCCTGGCGCGGTTCTCGCGCGACGGCTCTCGCATTGGCTTTCTGGGCGGGCGCTTTCCGAAGAATGCGATGTACGTGATGAACGCCGACGGCACCAGCCTGAAGAAAATAACGCCGTAGCAATAGGGCAGGCATTCCTGCCCGTCCCTTAGTTTTTATAACCCGTTGAATTGTTATCCAAACTCAAGAAAGGCTAACTATGAATTACCCAAGACGAAAAGCACTACAACTTCTTCCCCTGTTCGCATTGCCTGTTGTTCTCGCTGTGATCGCGACGCGCGTCAAAAGCGCGGCCGAGATGCCGCCGCCCTGTAAAGACGAAACGGTTTCGCGGCTGGCAAACGTCGCGCAGCCGGCGGCGATTCAAAAGATACCAACACGCAACCTCGCGATCTTCATTTTTGAAGGCGTGCAAATCATTGATTACACTGGACCATTCGAAGTCCTCGGTCAGGCTCACGACAGCGAGAAGCGGATTTTCAACGTCTACACGGTCGCCGAAAAGCCGGGGCCGATAACCACGAACATGGGCATGACGGTGGTGCCGAAATACAGCTTCGCCGATATGCCCAAGGCGGATGTGCTGGTGTTGCCGGGTGGCGACGTTAGAAAAGGTTTGGAGAGTCCCAACGTGATCAAGTGGGTACAGGACACTGCTGCGAATGCCGAGTATGTAATGTCGGTTTGTAACGGCGCGTTCTACCTGGGCAAGGCGGGGTTGCTCGATGGACTAACCGCGACCACGTTCTACGGCTTAACAGATCAGTTGAAAGAGCTGGCGCCAAAAGCGCGCATCGTCACGGATCAGCGTTTTGTCGATAACGGCAAGATTGTCACCACCGCTGGTTTGTCTTCAGGCATCGACGGAGCGTTGCACCTGATCGAAAAGATTCTTGGTCGCGGACGCGCGCAGGAGGTGGCGCTCAACCTTGAATACAACTGGCAGCCCGATGTGCCGTACGCTCGTGCCAGTTTCGCCGATCGTCACCTGAGAAAGGTGCTTGGTCGCGAGGGGTTCAAGTTGCCGGACGGGACCGGTTGGACGGTGCTCGGTCAACGCGGCGGTCGGGACAACTGGGAGAAGAAGTGGCAGGTTGAACTCAACACGACCGCACCTGAGTTGCTTAAGTTAATTGACGTCAAACTTGCGGAAGGCTGGACGAAGGTGTCATCGACCGCCGAAGGCGGGGCGGCGCAAACGACCTGGAAGTTTGCCGACGAGGAAGGGAAGCCGTGGAGTGCGGTCGCCGTGGTCGAGCCAGCCGGCGCCGCTAACAACTTCAATCTGCGCATCACGCTCGCGCGCGCGGAGTCGGCGGCGAGATAACTACGATTCGCGTGCTTGTAGGCGGGTTATCGATTTCGTATTCTTCACGCCCGAAGATGGCCATCGAGATCGAAAAGAAATACCGCCTGACGCCGAAACAGCGCGACGAAGTGCTGAAACGCTTACCCGCCATTGGTGCGAAGAGTTCCGGCGAAGAGTTTGAAGAGAACACGCTCTTCGCCGGCGACTCAATTGATCTGTCTCGCTCAGTGCTGCGTCTGCGGCGCGTCGGCAAACGAGCGATTCTGACTTACAAAGAACGATTTCCCACCCGCTCCGAAATAAAGCATCAACGCGAAGACGAGACGCGAGTAGAAGATGCCGAGGCAATGGAGTTGATCCTCGAAGGCCTCGGTTTCACCGCTGCGCTCGTTTACGAAAAGCGGCGCGAGACCTGGAGGCTGGGAAAAACCGAAATCGTGATCGACGAGTTGCCGTTCGGTTTGTTCATGGAGATTGAGGGAACTGAGCAGGCGATCCGCGAGATTGAAACTAAGCTGGCATTGAAGCTGAAAGCGGAACTAGAAACCTATCCGAAATTAACAGCCAAACACGGTATCGATTGCGGCGGCGTGATCGAAGCCCGCTTCGCAGGAAAGTAATGTCCGACAAACTTCAGTTTGTCGTTCAAGCGACAAGCTGAAGCTTGTCGGACAAAAAAAGCGGCCTCGCCCTTAGTGGACGAGACCGCTTTTTTGTTCGGGATTGCCGGTCGACGGTCGGCCGTCGTCCGTCAAGTTTTACATCCCCATGCCGCTCATGCCACCCATACCGCCTGGCATAGCGGGGCTGCCCTTATCTTCGTCAGGCAGTTCCGAAACCATCGCTTCGGTGGTCAACATCAAGCCGGCGATTGAAGCCGCGTTCTGCAGGGCAGTGCGCGTGACCTTCGCCGGATCGATGACGCCCGCCTTGACGAGGTCTTCGTAAACTTCGGTCTGCGCGTTGAAGCCGGCGCTGTCGTTCTTCTCTGAACGGACGCGTTCGACTACCACAGCGCCTTCCTTGCCAGCGTTCTGAACGATCTGACGGAGCGGCTCTTCGAGCGCGCGACGGACGATGTTGACGCCGATTTGCTCGTCAGAGTCGCCATCAATCTGGAACTTCTCGAGCACCTTAGCTGCTCGAACCAGTGCCACGCCGCCGCCCGGAACGATACCTTCCTCAACGGCTGCGCGAGTCGCGTGCATTGCATCCTCGACGCGCGCCTTCTTTTCCTTCATTTCGGTCTCGGTTGCGGCGCCGACTTTGATTACTGCCACACCGCCGACGAGTTTCGCCAGACGCTCTTGCAGTTTCTCGCGGTCGTAGTCAGAGGATGTGTCTTCAATCTGAGCACGCATCGTCTTGACGCGGCCTTCGATGTCGCTCTGCTTGCCGTTACCTTCGACGATCGTGGTGTTGTCCTTGTCGATGGTGACTTTCTTGGCGCGGCCCAGGTCTTCAAGCTTGACGTTCTCGAGCTTGATGCCGAGGTCTTCGCTGATGACCTTGCCGCCAGTCAGGATCGCGATGTCTTCGAGCATTGCTTTACGACGGTCGCCAAAGCCAGGGGCCTTGACGGCTGCGATGTTCAAAGTGCCGCGCAGTTTGTTTACGACCAGAGTCGCGAGCGCTTCGCCTTCAACATCTTCCGCGATGATCAGCATCGGTTTGCCCATCTTCGCAACCTGCTCGAGCAACGGCAGCAGGTCTTTCATCGAGCTGATTTTCTTTTCGTGGATCAGAATGAGCGGATTCTCGAGCGCCGCTTCCATTCGTTCCGGGTCGGTAACGAAATACGGGCTGAGATACCCACGGTCAAACTGCATACCTTCGACAACTTCCAGCGAAGTCTCCATCGTCTTCGACTCTTCAACGGTGATGACGCCGTCTTTGCCGACTTTGTTCATCGCTTCGGCAATGATGTTGCCGATGGTCGAATCGCCATTCGCGGAAACGGTACCGACCTGGGCAATCATGTCGCCCTTGACCGGCTTCGCGAGGCGCTTGATTTCTTCAGTCGCGCGCTCGACAGCCTTGTCGATGCCACGTTTGAGAGCCATCGGGTTCGCGCCGGCAGCAACCGTCTTCACGCCTTCGCGGAAGATTGCCTGCGCCAGCACGGTCGCTGTGGTGGTGCCGTCGCCGGCAACGTCGGAAGTCTTGGAAGCAACTTCACGAACCATCTGCGCGCCCATGTTCTCGAGTGAATCTTTGAGTTCGATCTCCTTGGCGACGGTAACGCCGTCCTTGGTGATGGTTGGGGAACCAAATTTCTTGTCGATTACGACGTTGCGGCCTTTCGGGCCGAGCGTGATCTTGACTGCGTCAGCGAGCTGATTGATGCCGCGCAAAATCGCCGCGCGGGAATCCTCGCCATGAACTACTTGCTTTGCCATTTCTATCTTCTCTCCTGCTGAAATGTGGAATGTGATTCAGAACGAAAAAGGCGGCCAAGTCGTGAAAACGACTACTTGCCACCCTTCTTGCTGCTACTGGCTGCCCCGGCGCGTGCGATGATTCCGAGGATTTCGTCTTCACGCATGATCAGCAGCTCTTCACCGTCAATCTTGATTTCAGAACCACTGTACTTGCCAAACAAAACGCGGTCACCAGGTTTGACATCGAGTGCCTGCCGGGTGCCGTCTTCCTTGTATTTGCCCTGGCCGGCTGCAACTACCTCACCTTCCTGGGGCTTTTCTTTGGCGCTGTCGGGAATGATGATCCCGCCACGAATCTGCTCTCCCTCCTCGATGCGGCGTACGATGACGCGGTCATGCAGAGGCGTAATATTTGTCGACATTCTTCCGAATCTCCTTTCGATTTTCCCTTAAAAACTTACGTATGGCATTTATGATAAAACTGGGTTTGAGGCCAATCGCTAGCACTCTTTGCGGTTGAGTGCTAAGGATAATTCCGTGCGGAATGATTGTCAACCGAGGCGCCCATTTGTACCGCAAACTGTTAGTTTGCGTTGGTCGGGCGAAATCCGGTGCGGACGCAAATTAACGGTTTGCGCTACGAAGACGGAGATTAACGAGAGGCGCCGCCCCGTGCTGCCCGCGCGAGCGGCCGTTTTGTCATTTGGGTATGGGCTACGTGCTTGGAGATGGTATTCCGATGAATGCCTAGCGCTTTTGCGGTCCTGGAAAGGTTCTGTTTGTTTCGCGAGAGGGCTTTCTTGATATAAAGCTTTTCGAATTCGTTGACTGCCTCGGCCAGCAAAATGTTGCCGTCGAGCATGTCGTCGATGAGAGCTTCCAGTCGAGCGCGCATAAGTGTCAACAATAAGGTCTTTGCTTAAAACTAGCTGGGAAGCTCAGTGCCGGTGAGTAACCTGTAGGCTTCCAGATATCGCTCGGTGGTCGCTTCAGCAACGGCTGCCGGCAAAGGGGGCGCGGGCGGCTTTTTGTCCCAGGTTAAGGTCTCGAGATAGTCCCGGACGAACTGCTTGTCGAAAGACGCCTGGGATTTGCCGGCGCTGTAGCTCTCCGCCGGCCAGAAGCGTGACGAATCGGGAGTCAGCGCCTCGTCGATCAAGATGATTTGACCGTTCTGGTCACGTCCGAATTCAAACTTAGTGTCCGCAATGATTATTCCCCGGCTGCGCGCGTAACTGCGCGCTTCG
>JBKPNP010000583.1:0-7551 GCA_046732775.1 Acidobacteriota bacterium | reverse complement strand
TGATCTCTGGGTGAAGACAGTTTACGTCGATCGCGGACCGACCAAGGGCCGACGCCGCGTGCGACCCGCCCCGCAAGGCCGTGCGTATCGCGAGCAGCGCCACTTTTGTCACGTGACCGTGCTGTTGTCGAACGACGCTCGTCCGGAGCCGAAAGCGGCTCGTCACGGAGACGGCAAAGCGATTGCGGCAAAGCCGGCGAAGCTGGCTGAGAGCAAGAGTCGGAAACGTGGGGGAGCGGCCGCCGCACCACGCGCCAAACGCGCAGCCGGAAAAGCTGAGGCTGCGACTACAGATGCGAAGCCGGAGAAGAAAGCAAGCAAGCGTGGAGCGCGAAAGAGCGCCAAGACGGACGAGTAGTTTTCGATCTCAGATCTCAAGATCTCGGATCTCAAATTTGAGATTTCAGGTCTCAGATTCATGAACGCAAAGAACTGGAGAAGATTGTGGGTCAGAAAGTTCATCCATACGGATTTCGCCTAGGCTACAACAAAGACTGGCATTCCCACTGGTTCGCGAAGAAACAGTATGGCGAGTACTTGTTGGAAGACCTGCGGCTGAAGCGCGACCTCAAGCAGCGGTTCGCCGGCGCCGGCGTCTCGCACGTTGATATCGAGCGCGCCGCAAACCGGCTCAAGATCATCATCTACACCTCGCGTCCGGGCATCATCATCGGCCGCAAAGGTGCAGAGATCGACAAGCTGAAATCGGATCTGTCGGCGAAAACCGGACGCGAAGTCCTGGTCTCGATTCAGGAGATTCATAAGCCTGAATTGAACGCACAGTTGCAGGCCGAGAAGATTGCCGCACAGCTCGAGAAGCGCATCGCCTTTCGACGGGCAATGCGCAAGGCTGTTGAAGAGTCGCTGCGCTTTGGCGCCCAGGGAATCAAGGTCAAGGTCAGTGGCCGTTTGAACGGCGCTGAAATCGCCCGCAGCGAGTGGCACTTGCAGGGACAGCTTCCGCTGCACACTCTGCGCGCAGACATCGACTACGGCCTCGCGGAAGCCCGCACCACCTTCGGCCAGATTGGTGTGAAGGTCTGGATTTATCGCGGTGAAATCCTTGACGCAAAGGCGGCCATGGCCCGCGGTACGGGTTCCGACCCGATCAACGAAACCAGAATGGGCGAACGAGAACGCCGTCCGCGCACGCGTCGTGAGCGCGAAGGCGCCGGCGGTTCAGACGGTAGACGGCCACGCGGCGAAAATGCCTAGGGATTTCCGATTGGCAATTGCCGATTGCCGATTTGGAAAGATTGATTACGCAGTATGCCAATCGGCAATTGGCAATCGAAAATCGGAAATGAGTGAAACGCTATGTTGATGCCGAAAAAAGTTAAGCACCGAAAGCAGATGCGCGGACGCATGACTGGCACCGCGACTCGTGGCAGCGAGATCAGCTTCGGTGAATATGGGCTCAAGTGTTTAGAGCCGGCCTGGATTACCGATCGCCAGATCGAAGCAGCGCGTATTGCGATGACTCGGCACATCAAGCGTGGCGGCAAAATCTGGATCCGCATGTTTCCGGACAAGCCGGTGACGAAGAAGCCGGCTGAAACACGTATGGGCAAAGGCAAGGGCGCTCCCGAATATTGGGTGGCGGTAGTGAAGCCCGGCAGAATTTTGTACGAGATTGAAGGCGTTGATGAGAAGACAGCGCGCGATGCTATGCGCCTGGCCGCTCAGAAGTTGCCGATTAAGACCAAGTTTGTTACCCGCGCTGATCAAGAAGGAGGCGCAATCTAGTTATGAAACGCCGCGAAGAGTTGGACAAGTATCACGACCTTTCAGCCGAAGAGCTGCAGGCAGAGACATCGCGTTTGAAAGAATCGCTGTTTCGTCTGAAGTTCAAGCTGGCGCTGGGCGAAGTTGACGCCGTGAAGCGCATCCGCGAAGAGAAGAAATCGCTGGCCCGTCTCCAGACGCTTTCGCGTCAGCGTCAAACGCAGGCCTAACTGATAACGACGCGCGTTTGCGTGTCATAAAGCAAGCATGCCGGACGGCCGGCACTAAGTGAGAAGCATGGCAGAAGAGAATCAAGAAGAAAGCACGGCAACCGCGGAAGCGACGCCGGAAGCGAGTTCGAAAGCGGCCGCAACGTCCGCAGCAAAGAAGACGGCAACGAGAGCCCATCGTTCGCAAAAGGTAGGAGCCGTAGTCTCCGACAAGATGCAGAAGACCGTAGTGGTGCGCGTCGACCGTTTGGTACGTCACACGAAATACCGTCGCTATGTACGTCGTACTTCGAAGTTCATGGCGCACGACGACCTGGGTGCGACCATCGGCGATAAGGTGCGGATCGTTGAGACCCGTCCGATGTCCGCGCGCAAGCGTTGGCGTGTGATTGAGATTGTTCAAAAGGCAGCCAAGTAAAGAAATTGCCGATTTCCAATTGCCGATTGTCGATTGGAAACACGTGACCTTAAAACTAGCCGCCAATTGGCAATCGGCAATTGGCAATTGGAAATAACACCATGATTCAGATGCAGACCTCCCTGGAGGTCGCCGACAATTCAGGCGCCAGACGCGTTGAAATGATCATGCCCATTGGCGGCTCGACGGGAAAGATCGCGAGCCTGGGTGATCGCATCAAGGTCGCCGTCAAAGAAGCGTCGCCCGACGGCACGATCAAAAAGGGAA
Source organism: Acidobacteriota bacterium (assembly GCA_046732775.1). Taxonomy (GTDB): domain Bacteria; phylum Acidobacteriota; class Blastocatellia; order Pyrinomonadales; family Pyrinomonadaceae; genus PSRF01. The sequence goes on along the minus strand of JBKPNP010000583.1, from coordinate 4,911 downwards.
CGGTTCAGGACGCCGTGATTGTGCGCACGCGCAAAGAAGTGCGGCGCAAAGACGGGACGTACATCCGGTTTGACCAAAACGCCGCCGTGCTCATCAAGGAAGATGGAACGCCCATTGGCACGCGCGTGTTTGGCCCGGTAGCGCGCGAACTGCGCGATAAGAATTTCATGAAAATCGTGTCGCTCGCGCCGGAGGTTATTTAGGGATTATGGCGGGAACAAAGCGTTCAAAAATTAAGAAGAACGATCAGGTCGTGATCATCGCCGGCCGGGACAAAGGCAAGCGTGGCCGCGTGCTCGAAGTGGCGCCGACCACCGGCAAAATCAAAGTCGAAGGCGTTGGCGTTATCAAACGGCATCAGCGCGCGAATCCGCAGAGCAATCGCGGCGGCGGCATCATCGAGAAAGAAGCGTTTATCAACATTTCCAACGTGCAGCTGATCGATCCGCAGTCCGGTAAGCCGACGCGTGTCAGATATCAGGTTGAAGGCGACGGCAGCAAAGTTCGTGTGGCCGCCGGCAGTGGCCAGTCGTTGGAGAAATAGTAGTGTCCGGCAAACTTTAGTTTGTCGAAACGTGACAACGACAAACTGAAGTTTGTCGGACAAGTGAGAAGAAGAGATGGCAGCAAGATTAAAAGAGCGTTATCAAAAAGAAGTTGCTCCGGCGATTGCGCGCGAGTTCAGCATCACTAACCCCATGGCTATCCCGCGGGTGCAAAAAGTGGTTTTGAACATGGGCATGGGTGAAGCCATCGCCAACGCCAAAATCCTGGACACCGCAGCCGATGAGCTGCGCGCGATCAGCGGTCAGAAGCCGGTGATCACGAAAGCGAAGAAGTCCATCGCGTCGTTCAAGCTTCGTCAGGGCATGCCCATCGGCGTGATGGTTACGCTGCGCGGCGATCGCATGTACGAATTTCTCGACCGCTTGGTCTCGATCGCGATGCCGCGAGTAAGAGACTTTCGTGGCGTTTCACCAAAAGCGTTCGACGGTCGCGGTAACTACACCATCGGTGTTCGCGAGCAATTGATTTTTCCCGAGATCGACTTCAACAAGGTCGACAAATTGCGCGGCATGAATATCACGATCATCACCACAGCGCGGAACGACGAACAGGCCCGTGCGCTTTTGAAGGGCTTGGGAATGCCCTTTAGGACTTAGGGAACTTGGAGCTTAGAACTTTGTACTTTGAAAGTACAGAGCCAAGCACAAAGTACAAAGCACAAAGTACACAGTAAAAAACATGGCTAAGAAATCATTAATTGCGAAGTCGCAGCGAAGACCAAAGTTCGCGGTTCGTGCCTACACCCGCTGCAAGCGGTGTGGCCGGGCGCGGGGTTACTTGCGCAAGTTTAATTTGTGCCGCATCTGTTTTCGCCAGTTGGCGCTCGAGGGACAAATCCCGGGCGTCGTTAAGTCAAGTTGGTAATGTTATTGCCGATTTCCGATGCCGATCTCCAAATTGGATTTCAATCGGCACGCCGCAATCGGCACTCGAAAATGGAGTTTGTTAGATGACTGATCCTATCGCCGACATGTTGACGCGAATCCGCAATGCCATAGCGGCAAAGCACTCGCGCGCGGATATACCGGCTTCGAAGCTGAAACTCGAAATTGCCCGAATCCTCAAAGAAGAGGGTTACATCAACAACTTCGTGCTCAAGGGCGAAGGCCTCAAGCGCAGCATTCGTATCTTCCTTCGCTACGATGCGCGCGGCACGTCGTCGATCACGCACCTCGAGCGCGTCTCGCGACCGGGACGCCGTGTGTATGTGGGCTCGAGTGAGATTCCCAAAGTGCTCGGTGGTTACGGCGTAAACATCGTCTCCACTTCCAAAGGTTTGATGAGCGGCAAAGCGGCGCGCCGCGAAAACATCGGCGGTGAGCTGTTGGCGCAGATTTATTAAATATTGCCGATTGCCAATTGCCGAATCGGTTTCGGCGCGCGAGTTAATCAATCGGCAATCGCAAATGGGAAATCGGAAATAAATTATGTCTCGAATAGGCAAGAAAGTTATTACGCTACCAAAGGGCGTTTCGGTAAACATCGGCGAGCAGGAGCTCGAGGTGAAGGGACCGAAGGGCACTTTGAAGACGCCAGTCCCGGCCGGCATCAGTTTCAAGCTTGAAGGCGATCAACTCCAGGCTGAGCGCGTCTCAGACGACGTAGCTCCGCTGCACGGCCTCGCGCGAGCGCTCGCGAACAACGCGATAGTGGGCGTGACCGAAGGGTTCACCAGGCAGATGGATGTGGTGGGTGTCGGTTACAAAGCTGACGTGCAGGCGAAACGGATCGTGTTTTCGCTCGGCTATTCACATCCGATTGACTTCCCCTTGCCGGAGGGCGTGGAAGCCAAGGCCGAGCGTATGGCGACCAAGGGCAGCATTCAGCAGTATCAAACTACGCTGACGTTGACCAGTATCGATAAGCAGAAGCTGGGCCAGGTGGCCGCGGAAATGCACAAGCTGCGCAAGCCGGATGCTTATAAAGGCAAGGGCATTCGCTACGCCGATGTGCCGATCAAATTGAAGCCGGGCAAAACCGGCAAGTAACTATTGCCGATTGGCGATTGCCGAATGCCGATTCACAAAGGATTGGTAGTCGGCGCTCGCGGAAAATCGGAAATTGGCAATTGCAAATCGGAAATTCATAAAATGGCAAACACGAGCAGAGCAATAGTTCGCGAGGCGATTCACCGAAGAATTCGCCGCAAAGTTAAGGGCAGCGGCGAGCGGCCACGCTTGGCGGTTTATCGCAGTCTGAATCATATCTACGCCCAGGTGGTGGACGACGAACGCGGGCAGACGATCGTTTCCGCGTCGACGACCGAAAAAGATCTACGCGGTTCCACTGGCGGCAATCTCGACGCAGCCCGTCGCATCGGCAAAGCGATTGCCGAACGCGCAATCGCGAAGGGAATCGAAAGCGTAGTTTTCGATCGCGGCGGTTATCTCTACCACGGCCGCATCAAAGCGCTGACTGACGCTGCGCGCGAAGCGGGACTGAACAAGAACGAAGTGCGAGCCGAAGCGGAAGCAGCAACGGAAACTACGGAAGAACCGGCAGCGGAAGTGGCGGAAAAGCCAAAGAAGAAAACTAAAAAGCAATGAGACAACCTAAGCAGCGAATTTCATCGCAGGGACTCGACCTGAAAGACCAGGTGATTTCGATCAACCGTGTCACCAAGGTAGTTAAGGGCGGCAAAAATATGTCGTTCGCAGCCCTGGTAGTTGTTGGCGACGAAGGTGGCCACGTCGGATTTGGCACGGGCAAGGCGCGCGAAGTGCCGCTCGCCATCAAGAAGGCCATTGAAGCCGCGAAGAAGAGTTTGATCCGCGTGCCTTTGATCGAAAACACTGTCCCGCATCAGCTGATTGGAAAGTTCGGCGCAGGACGCGTGTTGGTGAAGCCGGCGTCGCAGGGTACCGGCGTTATCGCCGGAGGCGCGGTGCGCGCGGTCATGCAGGCAGTCGGTGTTCACGATGTGCGGACGAAAGTGCTTGGCTCGACCAACCCGCACAACGTGGTGCGTGCGACTTTCGACGCGCTGCTGCGTATGAAAGACCCGATGGAGCTGGCTCGGTTGCGCGGGAAGCAAGTTGAAGAGATCTAAGAGCGCGACGGATTTATCATTTTCCATTTATCATTTGTCATTTTTCATTGAAGAGGGTGTATGCCAAGGAAAGCAAGAAGGCCTGCTGAGACCAATAAGAAGTCAGGCGGCGGCAGTACGGATTCGATGATCCGGATTCAGTATTACCGCAGCTTCATAGCCGCCCCAAAGACGCACAAAACAATGGTGCGAAGTTTAGGGCTGACTAAGCTGAATCAAATCGTGGAGCGCAACGACAACGCCTCGACGCGTGGCGCGGTCGCAAAGATTCCGCATCTCCTGCGCATCGTTGAATGATGAACTTTGTATTTGGTGCTTTGTACTTTGACAACGAGTACAAAGTTCGAAGTTCAAAGTACAAAGATCGAAAGAAAAACTATGGTGTTGAGTCTAAACAATCTGAAACCGACCAAGGGTTCCGTTCACAAGAAGAAGCGCGTTGGACGCGGACCGGGTTCCGGCCTGGGCAAAACTGCGGGCCGCGGTGAAAAGGGACAGAAATCGCGTTCCGGCTATTCTGCCAAAATTGGATTTGAAGGCGGACAGATGCCGCTTCATCGTCGTTTGCCGAAGCGCGGGTTTACCAATATCTTCAAGAAGCGCTGGCTCGAAGTTAGCTTGAGCGCTCTCGATAGGAGCTTCGACGGAAATGAGGAGATAACGCCGGAGCTCTTGCACACGCGCGGCATTATCAAGAAAGCGCAACACGACGTGGTAGTGCTGGGCAATGGTGAGTTGTCGAAACCGCTGCGCATTTCAGCCCATCGTTTTACCAAGAGTGCCCGCGAGAAGATCGAAAAGGCGGGCGGTGCCGCGACCGAGATCGGCAAGTAGGTTAGCCGAGGCGAAAGGACGCTGATGGATAAGTTTTTTGCCGCAATTCGTAATATGTTCAATGTGCCGGACCTACGCCGGCGCATTTTGTTTACGCTCGGCATGCTCGCCGTCTATCGCCTTGGTGCACACATCGGCGCGCCGGGGATTAATAAGGATCGGCTCGACCAGGTTTGGCACGACGTAGCCGGCACGCTGCTGGGTGTGCTCGATTTATTCTCGGGCGGCAACTTCCGCACGATTTCCATTTTTGCCCTCGGCGTCACTCCGTACATTACCGCCTCGATTATTTTGCAACTGATGACCGTCGTCTCGCCGCAGTTGAAGAAACTGCAGGAAGAGGGCGAGATGGGCCGTCAGAAGATCAACCAGTGGACCCGTTATCTGACGGTTGGTCTGGCTGGGATTCAAACTTCGTTCGTAGCCCACTGGCTTCAGGTGAACGGCGTTGGCGCGCCCAC
>JBKPNP010000582.1:0-3692 GCA_046732775.1 Acidobacteriota bacterium | reverse complement strand
CAACTCTACCCAAAACATTTGGCACGGCCGGCTGCGCATCAACTGCCTTAACTTCGATTGTGGCATTCGGATCCGAACAAATGAATTTTGCTTTGATTGAGATGGGGTGGCCGGAAGTTTGCTCGATTGCGTAAGCCGCTCGGGAGTCGTTATGAAAAGGGTCGGGGTCGGGTTTGGGTTTCCACTCGGAAAACGGCTCCAGGTCGTCCTCGTTTCTCCTGATATTGAAAGCATCCCCGGTCGCTGACGACTGATCGTGGTTGAACTTGATTGCTTCGAGAGAAACTTGCATGGGCTACACTTCCTCAAAAAGGTTAGCGCAGATCAGAGTTCAGATTAGCCAGATCGAGACGTGCGGCCGTGAGCTTGTCGGCGCAGCATCTATATTCCCAACCTGTTTATTAGTCAAGATGAATCGTCAACAAATGAAAGGCATCTGAACCTCTAAGTCGGCTTTACCTGCAGTGTCGGAAACGACGAAAGCATTTCGTAGTAACCCAGTGCGTGCTCTCAAACACGTCGTCAATCCTCCGCGATTGAAATACATTCTTACGTGGTGTCACAGGAAGCCATCTGTGAAGCGCCGGCAAGCCGGTTCGTGCGGATCGATCGCAGTTGAACGAGTTGCCAGACTGCGAAACCAGCCAGCACGAGTGTAAAGAGCTGCACGTACGTCAGCCGCGCGAGCGGTTGAGTCGCCCACGGCACCACGTAAAGACACGACAAAATGATCTGGTACGGCGCGGAAAACCGAGGACGACTATTTCCGGCGCGGCGGTACTCGACGTCGGTTGTGATCAAGGCGCTCAACACTACGAGTGTGCTGTCATAAATCCCGAGGTATACGTTCAATACGAGCGTTGCTGTGATCGTGAGCGCCCAAACAAGGTTCTGGTGAAGGCGTGTCGCTTCGCACATCGATCCCTTCTGTCGCTTTGCCGGACTACGCCACCACTCACGCAACAGAAACGGTAAACCGATTGCGAATGCAGCCCCAGTCATAATCCATCTCAATCGCGTATGTCCGCCCAGCAACAAGCGGAAGAACGAATTCACGTCAACGTATTTCCACGACAACAGGCCAGAGCTGGAACTCGTCGAGGCGTCTTTGAAAAAGAGCAATACATTTACGTAGGCGCGGCAGCCTTCCGCGCCGACGAGCAGGAACGAGAGCAGTGCCAGAATGCTTCCCCCGACTGCGGCGCCAAACACGGCTTGATATCGCCGCGTGATTAAAAGCATCGGAGCAATCAGGAGCAGCAAGGTCGGCTTGTAGGCGCACACCGCGAGCGCGAGACCACCCAGAAAGTAATGACCGCGCCGCTCGAGGGTTATGGCGAGTGCGATAAAGAAAAATCCGACCGCTGAGGTTTGTCCTCCCGCTAAACACTCCACCAGAAACGGCATGAACGAAAGCGATAGCAGCAGCGCGACGGACCAGGCATCGCGAGGAATCGCATCGAGCGTTTTCCAAATCAGCGCGAACCCGGCGAGGTAAAGGCCTAAGGAGCTGAGCACCCAAAACAGGTATGCCCAGGAGTAAGGCAAGCGCGCCAGCATCGTGAAGGGGACGATGAAAAATGGAGCGTTGACGTAAGGCAACTGCGTATCCGGATCGGCGTCCGGGAACTGCTCGAGGTAGGTTTGATGATGCAGAGCGCGGTCGTAAATTCGATCTGGGCCTTGCGCATTGAAGATCTTTCCGGCGACATAAAAGGCGCCGAAGTCCGCCCCGAGGAAAGGCCCGAATATCGTGCGCCCGCCCCGGCTGGTAACGAAGGTCAGCGCGAAGGCCAGGAAATAAACTGCCAGCACGAGTATGCAGACGAACTGAATGAACGGCCGGTTCAAGCGGTTATTCAGCGTGGCTCTTACTCGATCCCTAAACGCTTCCAGTTTGGTGTTCTCCTTTTTAACGGGGTTACTTTTGCCGACCGGTTCTCTCAGACCCGTAGGGCCGCCAGTGAAATCGCCACCCTGGAGTTGACAGTCAATTTACGATGAAGCGCCGAAGGCGCGGTAGTGAAACTCCGTTAAACCTTCAACCGAAACGTTTTGACTGTCGCACCTTCGGCGCTCGGTGCGGTTTGCAATCTGTCACACGGGGTTAATCGCTGCCTCCGCTTAATCACGCGTGTCGGTCGCGTCAAAACCAGCCCTGATCCCGCCACGCGTTCCGGCCTTTCGTGTTATATTGCCTTTTCCCCCAGGACAATTTTCTTCGAATCTGGTGACTCGCCGATGCTCGAGCCGCACGGGCAATTCGACCGCCGCTTCATCGCGCGCGCTAAAAACTTCTCTGTCGCCGCCGGGATACTCAGCATCCTGGTTGGCTGTTTTGTACTTGCCGGCTGGGCCCTAAATCTCCAACAACTAAAAAGCGTTTACGGTTCTGTAAATGTGAAGGCAAATACAGCGCTGTCGCTGATTCTGACCGGCATCTCACTATGCCTGATCAATGCTGACGGAAAAAATAAAACCCTGCGACTAGCTTCGCAGATTTGCGGGGCGATCGTTGGACTCGTCGGCCTGCTAACGTTAGCGCAACATCTCACCGGCTGGAACTTCGGAATCGATCAACTCTTGTTTACGGAAGCTGCCGGTGCACCCGTGACCACGAGTCCCGGACGCATGGGACCTCCCGCCTCGACTTGCTTCATGCTTGCCGGAGCTGCGCTGATTCTATTGGAACAGCGTAGGTTCATTCGCCTGCGACAGGCATTGTCCGTGTTCATTTGCGTTTGGACCTTACTCGCCATTCTCGGCTACGTTTACGACGCGGAGCAGTTGTACAAAGTGGCCCGTTTCACCGGCATTGCTTTACCGACGGCGATCACACTCTTCCTTGTAGGTCTGGGCCTGCTAACCGCGCGCATCAATGAAGGAGTCACCCGGTTACTTAGTGCCGGCGACGCCGGTGGATTAACGGCGCGCCGCCTGCTGTTGCAAGTGATAGCGGTGCCATTCCTCATCGGTTGGGGGATCGTCGCCGGTCAGCGCCTCGGTTATTACGATCTGGGATTCGGAACGGCGTTGCTCGTGCTGTTCATCGTGATCGTTTTTTCATTCGCGATCTGGCGAAGCTCTGCAAGATTGAACAACGCCGAACAATTGCGGGCGGCAACCGAGATAGCGCTGCGAGAAAAAGAAGAGGGCTTACGTCTTCAGGCAAGTTTGATCAACCTGTCCTACGAACCGATTTTTGTATGGAACATTCAAGGGCAAATCGTCGAGTGGAACAAGGGGTGTGAGCAGCTCTATGGCTATGACCGCGCCAGCGCTCTGGGACAGGACAGTCACGAACTTTTGAAAACACATTTCCCGGTTTCAAGAACTGAATTCGAAGAAGCGATCAGACGCGATCGACAGTGGTCAGGAATTCTCAGGCACGAGACACGCGAAGGCGCCGAGGTTTGGGTTGAAAGCCGGCAACAGGTGATCGAATCCGAGGGCCGCGAGCTGGTACTCGAAACAAACCGTGACATTACCAAACAGATCCAGGCCGAAGAATCCGGGTTGCGACTTGCCGCAATCGTTGCCTCGTCGAACGATGCCATCATCGGCAAAACTCTCGGCGGCATAATCACCAGCTGGAACGCCGGCGCCACGCGCATTTTTGGGTATACCGCGGAAGAGATGCTGGGACGCTCCGTCACCACCCTGATTCCCAAAGACCGTCCGGATGAAGAGCC
>JBKPNP010000581.1:0-1931 GCA_046732775.1 Acidobacteriota bacterium | reverse complement strand
GGCCTGCCCCCCGCTTCATCTTGATAGCCCTCAAATCAGTTCGACTTTGTCGCCAATCTTCACCGAGCCAGCCCTCGTCACATTCGCATAGCTGCCGAGGTTCTGATCCGCTTCCTTCACAATCGAACGCAACACCGAGTTGTCCTTCGGTAAACTCTTTTGCGCGTTCGTCGTCATGCCGCAACGCACACACGGCATTTCACACCTAATCTCAACCGTCCCGATCCGCAAAGTTTTTCCGGTCCAGCTCGCTTCCAGCAGTCCATCGAGTCCCGCAACGGTTTCCACGAAAAAGTTTGGACGAAATCTGCGCACGTCCCAATCAGATCCGGGGTTCTTCGCAGTCATCGCCGCGAGTGAAGCTGTCGTGAGCACGTGAATGGGAAAGGCGTCGAAATAAGTGCCCAGCGGAGACGTGAACTCGAATAGCTCGCGCGGGAGTTTTGATATGTCAGGAATCGGTTCCTCAGCGGTACGACTAAAACTAGCGCGCAGCGTCGCATCAATGTTAGGCAATTTCGTGAGCGTCGGTAATAGCGAACGAAAACCTGGAACGTCCGTGAGCGGGGCGAGTATTCGCGCCGTCGCTCCTGGACGGCGATAGTGTTCTTTATCAGTCGCCGGCTGACGTGGCCATAATTTTACTTGCTTTCCAAGAACTGTCGACAACTTCTCATCGATGTCTGCATCGCTGCTCAATACACGCGCACCATCAGGAAAGGTAATCGCCACATGCGGAATATCTCCGTTAACCGGCTCGGCGCAATATTCCGAAGCGCACTGCATCAACAACGGGATGCGCGTGCCCGTCTTGAGTTCGCTCTTTTCCTGACACTTGACCGCCCAACCGCGATCCCCCGGAAGGCCAAGCGTGCCAACGTCAGTCGAGCTGAGCTTTTCGCCGGCCATCGACTTCACCGGGTAGCGCCAAATCTGTTGCACTGTTCCTATAAGCATTCTGTTCACCGTCCAGAGATTTTTATGGTTTCAAGTTGCCGGCGTTCTAATAACCGGTTCAAGGCCGCGAGCTCTTGCGTCTGCAAGGCTGTCCATTTCGCCAATTCACGGTCGAGTAGTTTGCGGTAAGTAACGAACGCCTCGCGCGCCTGCGCGGTTGGGGCGCTGTCGGCAGAATCTACCAGCACCAACAACGATCCAAGGGAACCATTGACCGCGGCCGCAGATACGACGCCAACCGGCGGCCATTGCTGTTCGACTGCCACTAGTTCGGCCGCCTTCTTGTCCAGCAGGCTGATCGCATCGAGCACGTCGGTTGCGGCACCGTCCCCGGCGAGTTTTTCCTGCACAGCCTTCAGTTGACTCCGCAAACCGATAACTTGCTGCACGACGTCGTAACTCTCGTTCAGCGCTGACGCAATCATCAGGTTCAACTCGAGCTGTCGCGAGAGCGCGAGCGGTGCGACATGAACACGCGGATCCATTTTCACTTCGACCGATGAATTGTAACTGCGATCGTCGACCGTGAGCCTGACCTGATAGACGCCCGGCGCAACCATCGGCCCTTCGGGTTGTCGAATTACATCTTCGCCGTAAGCAGCGGCAATGCTGTAACCAAAACGCAAAGCGCGCGGGCCTTCATAGCGCAAGTCCCAGACAAAGCGGTTCAGGCCGATGTTTTTTGAAAGCGGGGACGGCGGGTTGAACCAGTAGGTTGGAAACGGTTGCGTGTCGTCGGGCTTACGTTGTTCGTCCGCACTCGAATATTTCCTGACGATTTTACCCGAGCTATCAAGTATCTCGAGCGTCACGAAACTAGCCGCCGAATTCAAATTATAGTCGATGATTGCGCCCGCCGGTGGATTCTTGCCGGCAGGCGTTTCCGGTTGCAGCGGCGTGTCGCGAGCATTGTTCTTGCGCAGCCGAATCGCGGCAGCCGGATGAAACAAATGCGCCGTCGCTGCGGCGGTTGT
>JBKPNP010000580.1:0-1824 GCA_046732775.1 Acidobacteriota bacterium | reverse complement strand
CCCAAAAGCGCCGCGACATGTCGAGGAGTTCCTGATTCGGCTCTTCATCGAGCGTAATCCTGCGCGGCTCCAGAGCCATGCCGCAGATCGGACAACTGCCAGGCGCGTCGCGAACGACCTCAGGATGCATCGGACATGTGTATTCAGTTTTTGTTTGGGGCGCCGAGACATGCAACGGCTCCAGCGCCATGCCGCAAGTGGGGCACGAACCCGCGGTTGCCTTGCGCACTTCCGGATGCATCGGACAGGTATAGTTCTTATCGCCATCGCCGGCTGGTCGCGAAATCGCCACCGGAACGGAGGCGCGCTGGATTCCTATCGATTGGATCGAAGCCGGCTGGCGCGATTTGTTCAGATAGGACTGAGGATCGTTACGGAACTTTTCCAGGCAGGATCGGGCGCAGAAGTAATACGTCTTACCCTCGTGTTCAAAAGACCCGGCCGCGCTATCGGGATTGACTGACATCCCGCAGACCGGATCGATTTGGTTTTCAACCTGCGTCATAGAAGCGATTGTAAACCACACCGACGGAAGACTGACGCGGCGTCAAGCCGCCGCGAAATCAAAGCGGTGACAGGCCACCGCACTCCAAAGTCATAAGCGTTCTTCGTCTCGGGCGTTTCCGACGCAGTCGCCTGGTTCAGCACTTCGTCTTTCGTCAGTGGGTATAGGTATAAGACGCGCGCGCGCGGACGGTGACATTTTTACGATCGACTTTCACCTTGATCTTCCTGACGCCGGCGCGTTCCGGTTCGTTCGGGTGATAGCCAAGTACGTACTGCCGCCGCAGTTCGTCGGCGACCTGCACAAACGAATTTCTCAGAGTCGCCGCGTCTCCTCCGCGGAAATAACGGCCACCAGTTTTTTCCGCGAGTTGTTGCAAATACTTCTGCGGCACGAAATCGCCGTACTGAACCGTGTAAAAAACTACGTCTGACTCTTCCGCTTCTCGCAATGTGCTCTTCATGGTCGCCTTGCCCCAGGTGTTCTCGCCGTCAGTAATGAGGATCACCGCCTTGCGAGTACCCGTCTCCTTCTGTGTGCGCAAGCCAAACTCCACCGCGTCGTACAACCGTGTGCCCATATTGATCGGGCCGGGCTCAATACGATCGATGGCGGCGTCAAACGCTTTGCGATCGTTAACGCCGGCGGCGGTTAGTGGTTTTATTTCACCATGGAAGTAAATCGGTCTGACTGTATCGGCAACCCGCAGTTGATCGACGAAGGCCTTGGCCGACGATTTTATTTGTTCGATAAAGGGCGCCGTCGAACCGCTCGTATCAATCAGCAGTACGGCGGAGAAGGGCTGATCGACGTTACTGAAATGCGCGAGCGGCTGTTCCTTGCCGTCTTCGTAGATGCGAAAGTTTTGCCGCTCGAGATCGACGATGTATTGCCCCTGGCGGTTCATGACACTCAACGGCACCGACACAAGATTTGCCGAGATGCGCACGACTTCACCTTCGCCGACTTCTTCCTCCGTTGTCTTCGGCGACGACTGCGGACTAGCTGTGGTCGGAACAGTGGGAGTTTGCGCATTCGCCGCAACGGCGAGCGCAAACACGAGCGCCAGAATATTGTGACCGTACTTTCTCACGCGGGCCTTTGCTTCCTGATCGTTCCGAGTAACGCGAAGGATGACGTAATTGAGGTGATTTGTAAAAACGCGGTGGATAAAAACAAGTGCGCCACCGGCCACACAACAAGCTGAAGCTTGTCGGACATGCGCATCGGGCGCGCTGAACGTGTGGCCAAGTTCTTTGCGCGCCGCCAACGCGCGAACGATTTCAATGAGGACGAGGTCCAGACGTTTCACGTCTGGC
>JBKPNP010000579.1:0-4821 GCA_046732775.1 Acidobacteriota bacterium | reverse complement strand
TCTCGGCGACGCTCGTGCCATCAGGAAGGCCGACTGACCATGAAAGGTTGCTGACAATGCCGAGCGCATCAACGGCGACGGGCGGAGTGACAAAACTCAACTGCGCGCCGCGGGACAAACCGGAAAGGTTCAAATCTTCGGCGGCGAACTTAGTACCTTCAAACTCCTGTGACGCAGGCAAGAAGTCCCCGGCGGGTGCTGCCACTGCCGTCGCTTCATGAGCGGAAGATGGCGCTGGTGGGGGATTGCCGCTTGCGGTCGCGAGTGGACGAGTTAAAAGATAACGAACGTTCATGAGATCCAGTTCACGAGTTTCACCGCGTAGGCTGCGCTCCGCGTCAGTCAGTTCGCCCCAAACCTTCATATCGCCCATCAGCCGGCTGTAACGCGACATTCCGAAGCCGTCGTAACCAGCAGCGTTTTCAATGCCGTGCATCATGTAGATATCCGGCTGCAGAGATAACAGCCAGTCGCTGGGCGGGCCGGCGGGCGGAACCGGCATCGCCGGATCAAAGCGTTGATCTTCCGTGAGAATGCGATAAGGCGTAGGAGAGTTCGCATCCTGGCTTCGCAAGTAAGACACGGTTGCTGGTTCGCGCCAGAGTTCGGATTCTCTTGACGGACTGTTGGTACGCCAACCGCTCGCCTGCCCGTAGACTGTCAAATCGAGCAGCAACACGAGTAGCAAAAATGCGTTTGCGCGCCGGCGTTTGCTGTGACTGAATTTCCAAAGAGCGACGACACTAAGCGCGGCCATGGCGATCGGAACAAACAACTCGGGCGCGCGCATCAGTGTCAGAGGAGCCTGTCGCGCCAAATGAAAATCAGCGGGTCGCCACACACTGACCGTCAGCACGGTCAACAAAAACACAACGCTTACTACAACCGCGATAATCAGTGTTCGGCGCATCGATGCAATCTGTTTGCCGGCCGCAAGACCGGTGACACCCCGGCCCGCGAGTACCGCCAGCGCGAATTCAACTTCCATTAAATGCCTGGCTGGCACTCGGAAAAGATTCAGCACGGGAACGTAGTAGACGAGCACGTAGGCGTGGAACGGCAGGAAACGCCCGAACGCGAGTAACAGGCTGATCACTACAATCACAGTCCAAAACTTCGTGCGCAGATCGCGTTTGAGAGCAACGGCGATCACTGCCAGCATCACCGTCAACAATCCGACGTAAGCAGCGTACTCCCCGAAAAAAGTCGGACCTACGTATGGCGCGCGAAAAATCTGCCCGTTGCCGCCTCCAAAGACATAGGGCGCGAACAAGGTCAGCACGAAACGCGGCGGCATGGAGAACGAACTGAAGAAGTCGTAGGACGCGGTTGCGCGCAGACTGTTGCGCAGCAGCTCGAGCGTCGGTAGGGTTTGCACCGCGGATAAGGCCAACCCGATTGCAAATAATGATAAAGGTCGCAGGTAGCTCGCCGGCGATGTTTTTTTCCGGGCCAGCAACGCCACTGTGTAAGCGGCGGTCAGCAGTAACGAATAAGCGCAGGTTTGTTGATGACCCGCAAAAACCTGCACCGCTACCATGACAGCCAAAAGCGCGGCGCGTTTCCGGCTCGCCCCCGCGACATAACCTTCAACTGACCACAATAACCAAGGGAGCATCGCGGCAGTGTGCAGGATGTTAGTGTGGCCCACCTGCTCGATCATGAAGGCGCTGAACTGCCACACGATGCTGGTTACGATTCCGCCGGTAAGGTCGGCGCCGGCCCGCCGCGCGTAAAGATAAGCGCCCAGCGCCGCCAGCATATAGGTGGCCAGCATCATCATGTTTGTGGCAACCGCTGGTGATGCGATTAAATAAAACCAGTTAAGCGGAAACAACACACCAGCCTGCGCCGCGCCGTGAAGGGGCATGCCGGAGAACAGATAGGGATTCCAAAGCGGCAGCTGGCCACTGCGAATGAGGTTCGCCGCAGCCACGCGTAAAGGTATATTGAAGATCACACCATCGTCAGGCGAGATGACGATCTTGCCTTGAACTGCGGGCCAGAAATAAACGAGCGGAGCGAGAGTGACAAGTAACGCCGTTACTCGATGAGCGTCGAAGCGCCATCGCGAAAAATATGGATGAATCATTAAGAGATGCTGCGATCCCGAGTGAAGGCGGATCGAATCAAAAACTGCGGCATAGTTTTGAACGCGCCCGCGTTGCTCTCATCCATTACAAAGTGGAAGTTTTGTGTGCCGGCATCCTGATCGCGGTCGCAGTAAATCTGACCTCAGTGTTAGGACGAAAAAGCATCACTGCCGACGAAATCGTGTTGATTCCAGCGGCATACTATAATCTTGTGACTGACGACTTCCAACTGGTGCGCGAGCATCCTCCCTTATGTAAGCTGCTCGCCGGCGTACCGCTACTGTTCATTCAACCTCAGGAACTACCCAGCGACACTATTAGTCCAACCATGCCCCGCGGCGATAGCGAGTGGTTTTATGCGATGCGATTTTGGGAAGACAATCGCGCGCAGTTTGAAGCTATTTGTTTTTGGGCGCGGGTGCCGCTGATTGCGCTGACCGTGTCTTTCGGATGGCTGGTGTTTGCCTTTGGCCGCAATTTGTTTGGGCCCCGCGCCGGGCTGTTTGCGTTAATCCTCTTCGCACTGGAACCAACCCTCCTGGCCCATGGACGGGTGGTGCAGACTGACGTGGTCGCCGCGTTCGGTTTTCTTCTAGCTGCGTTTTCGCTGCAGCACTATTTCCGAAAACCGGATTGGAAAACAGCAGCCGGCGTAGGCGCCGCCGCAGGTGTCGCTATGCTCGCCAAGTTTTCCATGGTAATCCTCGGTCCGGTATTGCTGGTCGTTTTCTTCGTGATGCTTTGGCGGCGTTCTCGCGAGCGGCGAGCGATAATCTGGCAGGGCGTGGCTGCCCTGGAGGCGTCACTGCTGGTGGTCAATGCCGGTTATTTTTTTCGGCACCGGCCGCTCACAGGCGCCGATATCGAATGGGCGAGGAATTCGTTTCCTTCAGCCGCGACGGAAGTTCTGGCAAGCATTCGCATCTTTCGCTACCTGCTGCCGACCGATTTTCTCATCGGAGTTTACTGGCAGTTGCACCATAGTAGTGAGGGCCATCCTGCGGGTTTGTTAGGGATGTATAGCCAACGTGGCTGGTGGTACTACTTTCCCGTCGCGTTTGCGTTAAAGACGACAATTCCTTTCCTGCTGGTGGCGCTTGCTTCACTTGCCTGGGCGACTTACCGCGTAGTTTACAAACACGAAAGGCAGTTTCTTTATCTGCTGATTCCCTTCGCGGTTTACACACTGTTCGTGATGATGAGTCCGATCGACATCGGAGTCCGTTACTACCTACCGGCTTACGGCTTCCTGTTTATCTTAGGGGGGTGTCTCTTTGATTCGCTGCTTCGTAAAGGAGGGTCTGCAAAGGCCGGGCTCGCGTTCGCCCTGGTCGTGCTGATGTCTTTGTCGTGGATGCTGGTTGAGTCTGTGAAGGCTTACCCGAATTACATGTCATACATGAACGAGTTTGCGTCAGCCCGGCCTCATTGGTGGTATCTCTCGGATTCTAACGTAGAATGGGGAGACGACGTGAAGTTGCTGGCGGAGTATCTTAAAGCGCGCGGCGAAACGCGCACGCGTGCTCTCCTGCTTGGAGGCTATGTCACGCTTGGTTTCTATGGTGTTGAGTATCTGGATGCGAATTCGTCGAGCGCGCAACCGACCCGGTACCTGGCCCTCGGCGCCAGTTTTTTAAATGGATCAACTGTGCCCGGCCATGACATCGACGGTAAGCCGGCAACGGAAACGCAGCGCGTGAACACTTTCGCCGAGTTTCGGAATCGTGCGCCCGAAGCGATCATAGGCGATTCGATTTATCTCTATCGCCTCCATGAATAGTTGGCGTCACTAAACACTTAGCTTAATGCGATCAATTGTTGTCGTTCCCACCTATAACGAGCGGGCAAATCTGCAGGAGCTCATCGATAAGATTCAGCAACACGCTCCGGACCTGCACGTCTTAATAGTTGACGACAACTCGCCTGATGGCACCGGCATACTTGCCGACGAGCTGCAACAATCCCACCCTGAACGCATCTTCGTCCTGCACCGTGAGCGCAAAGAAGGTTTAGGCAAGGCTTACGTCGCCGGACTGCGCGAGGCTTTGAAAAAAGACTACGACTACATCCTGCATATGGACGCCGACCTTTCTCACGACCCGGCGCATTTGCCTCGTTTTTTCGAGCAAATTCAGAATCATGATTTAGTCGTAGGCTCTCGTTATCTGCAGGGAATCAGCGTCGTAAACTGGGATCTGAAGCGTTTGATCATGAGTAAATTAGCGACTAACTACGTTCGCTTTATCACACGCATTCCGTTCACTGACACCACCAGCGGCTTTGCCTGCTGGCGGCGCGAAGCCCTGGAAGCGATCGATCTCGATTCTGTTTTTTCCAGCGGATACGTCTTTCTGGTTGAAATGAAATACAAGGCGCATCGCAAAGGCTATCGCTTAACGGAAGTGCCAATCGTGTTCGTCGAACGAAAGAACGGCATCTCGAAATTAGATTGGGGTGTATTTCAGGAGGCAGTTCTGGGTGTACTGAAATTACGGCTTAAACACTAACGATCCGCCCCGTCAAAAACTGAACAGACAAATGACCCCGATCAGCGATGAAAGTCGTTTTTCTTCTGCACTAACCATCCTGCTGATCATTATTGCCGCTGGTTGCGTCGTCCTATACTTTGCCGGCATACCGAAACACCCGCCCGGGTTTTATATCGACGAATCTTCGATCGCTTACAACGCTCACCTCATTGCGCAAACTGGACATGATGAACACGGCA
>JBKPNP010000578.1:0-1417 GCA_046732775.1 Acidobacteriota bacterium | reverse complement strand
TCCACATAATCCAAAGCCAGAAGGCGAGCGCCGGCAGCCCGCGGTCAAATGCTAATTGCAGCGGCGTCGAGTGCAGGTGAAGCATGTCAGAGCCGGGGAACCCCCACTCCTGCCAATGGACGTGCATCGAGTCCATGCCATGTCCAAAAATCGGATGCAACATCATCCGCGAGATCCCCACGCGCGCTACCTGCACGCGTAAGCTTGAGCTTGGGTCCTGTAGTGACAACGCCCGTTGCGCGCGCGTTTGCGAGACGATGAACGCGCCAAACGCGAGCAACAAACAGACGCCGGCGAGCGTGAGCACGCGAGCTCTCTGGCCCAGCGCGCGGACGACCATTACGACGACACCGATTGCGAGCGCGACTAAGGCAGTCCGCATCGCGGTCAGCGCCAGACCGAGACCTAAGAAAACAAACGCGACGGCAGTTAGTTTGAAACGGTGATTGAAGCGGTGGTTTTTATAGTTTGCGACTGCCAGGCCAAGCGCGAGTTGCGCGATGATCTGAATAATCTCGGCATACGTTTCGTAGTGGCGCGTCCAGCCAGACGCGCGAAAACGGTGAGTAGGTTTCGAACCGGAGAGCCCCGAAGCCGAAGACTGTCGCCAGTTGACCCCGGTTACGAATACATGCCGCTCGATGTGCTCTCCCTGCGAAATCACGCTAACCCCCAACTCACTCTGGGCCGGCGCGTTTCTGATGGCCGCGTCGATCTCTGCCACAGAGTTAATGCGATGTCCATTGATTCGCCAGATCGCATCGCCGGCTTGCAGCCCTAACCTTTGAAACGGGCTTTCCGGCGTAATTGAATCGATTAGAACTCCCCGGCCGCGCGCGATATCGTAAACGCTGTAGAGCGTGCCCGCGACACCTGACAGAATCATAACGCTGACGAGTATGACTGCGGTTTTTCTGGTGACGACTGCATGGGTGAGATAGAACAAGAAGACCACGCAGGTGGACTGCAGCTTGGCGATACTAATGCGCGGTTCCGGCGAAAGCAGCGACGACGCAACTGTCCAGAGAAAAAACAGCCAGATAGCCAGATCAAATTGGGTGTGACGAAATCCGGTTTTGCGTGTCAGTAGTGTTCGCGCCAACCAGCCCGCACCGACTATCGCCAGCGATATCTCGGCGGCGGCAATCGAGTGAGGCGCAAACGCCGCATAGAGCACGAAGCCGGCGGTGGCGAGTTGTTGTGCACGGGCCGACCACGCACCGGAGGAATTGTCGGGTGCCCTGGCAGGATGCTTTGCTGGAGTGTGATCCAAGTTCAAAAAGTAGATGCGTTGACAGTCATATTTTACGCATGTTAGCGTAGCCGTCAGCGTCGCTTCTTTAACGACGCAGAGCGTTAATAGCTACAGTTCAATCCCCAGTGTCCCACAACTCCAGCGCACGTTTGACTCCACTCC
>JBKPNP010000577.1:0-3586 GCA_046732775.1 Acidobacteriota bacterium | reverse complement strand
AGAGCTGGGACCGGAACGTCACTGGCAGATACTTGGGTTACTGAATGGTGACAAGTTGACTGCCGCTCCCAAGGGAACGTTCTATCCGCGTTTCTGGGCGTTGGCTGTACTGTTGGTTGTATTAGCTGCAATATCGCTAATCATGACGTCGCATCTGCTCGATCACCTTCGTCAAGGACCGTATACCAACCTTTTCACGCAGCTTGTTTATGTGAGGGCAATCCTATACTTCGGCCTCGGAATAGAGTGTTTGATTTGGTACCGCCGAAGTATTGATGAGCTTAAGCGCCAATGCCTCGATTAGGATCTGGCATGCCGTAAGAGCGCCTATTTCTTGCTGATCTTTTTCAGTAAACGCAAGGCGTGGTTGCGCGCGATTAGTGGCAGGTGTTCGTCGGTGGAAATGTCTTCAAGCAGTGGCACCATCTGCGATGGATCCGAAAAGCCGTTACGCCTGAGTTGCGTCTCGAATTCTTCCATCAACTTCGGCGTATTCAGCGGCTGACTCTCGCGAGCGACCCCAATGTCGAAAATCAAGATCGCTTGATCCGCGAGTCGCCGGTATTCATCAGCTAACAAAGCAGCGGCTTTATTTTTGGTCCAGTTGAACTCAGCCGTACGTTCACGCGAGTCGCGCTGCATCTTCAAACGCATCGTGCCCAGGTGCGGAAACTGTTTTTCGGCCTGATAGTCTTCAGTGGACTCCAGAAATCGCAGGTCGGACCAGGCGCCGAGCACGCGAGTCAGCGCGGCGGTTGAAAGTTCCAGCGGCTCTTCAATCGTACCTTCCTCACCCTTTCGCTCGAACATAACTTTTCCCCGACCCAGCGCATCATGCTTCACGACGATGTGACGAATCAGGAATTCGGGTTGGGTGAACTCGTAAGAGTAGGTTGCACGGTCGAGCGGCTGCTTGTTTTCGTCTACCGCAGTCGCGCCGGTACTTCCTGTGTCCGGCGTGCGCACGTTGGTCTTGCTCTGCGCCTGTAGCGTGACGAGAAACGCCGCGCTCAGAACAAACGCGGCGACAGCGGCCAACTGCTTAAGGGAAACGATCATAGAACCTACTTGATGCGCGTATTCTAGGCGATGGTTGTGTGGAACGCGAAAGTGACTGACGACCTCGTCAGCTGCACAGGTCTGGAATTTGTCGGCATCCTAAAAGCAAAAGGCGAGTCCCAACTCGGAGACTCGCCTTGACCTTCAAATTAATGGCTCGCCCTATTCAAACCTGACTGAAACCAGTTTGGACACGCCCGCCTCCTGCATGGTCACACCGTAAAGTGCGCGGGCCTGCTCCATCGTCCGTTTGTTGTGCGTAATAACGATGAACTGCGTATCAGCAGACATCTGCACGATCTTATCCGTGAATCGTCCCACGTTGGCTTCGTCGAGTGGCGCGTCAACTTCATCGAGCAAGCAGAACGGCGAAGGCCGGTAGTGGAAAATTCCCAGCACCAGCGCCAGCGCGGCCATTGCCTTTTCTCCACCTGAAAGCAACAGAACATTCTGTAGACGCTTGCCAGGCGGCTGAGCAATGACGTCGATACCAGCTTCCAGCACGTCGTCGCCTTCAATCAAACTCATCTCGCCTTTACCGCCGCCAAACAACTCCTGGAACAGCTCGCTGAAGTTTTTGTTGATCTGTTCGAACGCGTTACGGAACCGCTCGCGTGAACGGCGCTTGATTTCGCGCAGCGCTTCTTCGGTCGAGGAAATGCTGTCGACAATGTCCTGGCGTTGCGTGGTCAGGAACAGCAGACGCGATTCGTTCTCGCTCAGCTCCTCCAGCGCCATCATGTTGACGCCGCCGAAGCTTTCAATGCGAGCTCGCAACTCCTCAACCCTAGACTGTGCGGTATCGAGATCAAACTCGGCGGGCACTTCCTGTTCACGCGCGAGGTCTTCAAGCGACTGATTCAGTTCCGCCGCGCAATTTTCGCGGACAAAATTTAAGCGAGCCTGGGCCTCTGCGCGTTGCACTTCAATGCCTGCGCGCAAGTCGCGAACTTCAGCGGCGTGGCGATTCAGGTCAGATAATTGTGAAGCCAGCAGGTCTGCGCGCTGCCGCGCCGCTTCAAGGCTTGCGGTTATGGCGGCAATCTCCTGCTCTTCTTTTTCTTTCTCGGCCGTGACAGTGCTTGCCTGATACTCCAAATCGGCAATGGAGGTGCGCAGCGTCTCAATTCGCGCAGACATGTCCACCGACTCTAACCGGTGTCGTTCGACTCGTTCGGCAAGTTCTGCGTACTCGGCTTCCATGCGACGCAACTCAGCAGCGGTGCTGCGACGGCGTTCAGTCGCTGCAGCTGCGGCTGCGCGTTGTCCGCTCAAGCCTTCGCTTTCCGCTTCCGCGGCGCGACGAGCTTCCGCCAACAATCCGGTCGCGGCAGTAACTGTTGCCGTGGCATGCAGGCGAGCAGTTTCTGAATCCTCGGCGTCAACAATTGCCGCGGCGCGACGACGCTCAACTTCGATTCGTTCCTGTTCAACGCGCGCGGCATCTTCCGCGACCACGCGCATGTGCCGTTCCGCGCGTTCGATTTCATGCGCCAGGCTCGTCGCCGTTAATTCGCGCGCCATCGCTTCGCGTTCTTCACGGCCGATTGCCTCGTTCAATATCACGACGGCATCCTCGAGCGTGACGAGGTTCGCGCGCGCGTTCAGCGCCAATTGTTCGGCAGACTGTGATTGAACGCTCAGAACTTCGGCGCGCGCTTCGAGTTCGCGTAATTCGCGCTTGAAGGTCAGCAATCCGGCGCCTTCCTCGACGGCCCGAGCATCTCCCGCGCTGACGAATTGGCCGCTTGCTACCCAATCCCCATTGAGCGTAACGAAGACTTCGCCGGTCGCCAACGACCTCGTCATCGCTTCGTCGAGATTAGACGCCAAACGCGCATTCATCTTCTCGGGCAGGGTGCGATGGAGCACGGACAGCAGTTCGCGTGGCGCACCGAGGAGATCAGCAATTTTCAGATCAGGCGCTATGGTTTCCGCGGCAAAAGAAATTGATAACGCGGGCCGCTCGGTCACGTCGCAGGTTAGCGCGTTGGCCTGATAGGTAGCCTCGTCACTTCCGCCGTGGAGTCCCGCCACCATGAAGCTGGCGCGACCGCCATTATTTTCGCGTAACCACTGCGCGGCGCGCGCGGCATCGTCCGGAGTCGGCACCACAATCGATTGCAGGGACGAACCAAAAACGCCTTCCACTGCGCGTTCGAACTTCGCATCCACATTCAACGCGTCGGCAAGTGTGCCGATGAAATGGAAGTCTCGCGGCGCGTTCTCTTCCGCGAACATCATCTGTACGGCAGACGAGTAATAGGCGCGGCGATCGTCGAGCTCCTTCAAACTTTCGAGACGATGTTTGGTGCGCGAATACTCATCGCGAACGCGTGTTAGCTCGGCTTCGGTGTCGCTGACTGCCTCATGTCCCTGCACCACCGCATCGACGGCGCGTTCGCGTTCGGAGTTTAGCGTCGTAATGTGTTCACGCGCCGCGTCGCTCTGCGTGCGGAATGAATCGGCTTCGGCGTTACGCTCAGCGTATTGCGCGGCAGCGCGCTCGCCTTCGCGTGCCAGGCCC
>JBKPNP010000576.1:0-1229 GCA_046732775.1 Acidobacteriota bacterium | reverse complement strand
GAAGCGGTTTTGTTCGGTTAACACCGAAACAGCAGCCGCGCCTCCCTCTTGATAACTCAGCGCCATTGCCACCGGGTCGACTTCTCCACGTATCCATCCTTTTGACGGCGAACGGCGTTTGAACTCGGCGATG
This sequence comes from Acidobacteriota bacterium, assembly GCA_046732775.1. Lineage (GTDB taxonomy): Bacteria > Acidobacteriota > Blastocatellia > Pyrinomonadales > Pyrinomonadaceae > PSRF01. The sequence goes on along the minus strand of JBKPNP010000576.1, from coordinate 1,096 downwards.
ATATTGCTGCCGTCTTGCTGGAGTGCCGCGCGAAACGCGTGCGGGTTTGCGTCCCGTCGCGCTCTGATACCGGCACCACGAACCTCGGCCAGCGGAAACTCTCGCACCGTCGCTTCAAGCTCGCGACGTTTCTCGTTAATGATCTCGACCAGCAGATCCATCTTTAGTTTGTCGCAGCGATCAGTTGTTCAAGTTTCGTTTGCGCGGCGCCATTATCAATACTGTCAGCCGCAGCCGCGGCGGCCGCCGTCAACGTATCGGCTTTACCACCTACAAACAGCGCGGCGGCCGCATTTATCAACACGAGATCGCGCGCCTCGTCACGTCGTTCACCGCTCAAAATACTGCGAATGATGGTCGCATTAGCGTTCGGGTCACCGCCTCGCAGTCGTTCGAGATCGTTTTCGGGCAAGCCAAAATCGGCGGGCGCGACGGCAAAACTTTTGACCGAGCCCTCGGACACCTCGGCAACGTGCGTCTTCGCCGCGAGCGTGATTTCGTCAAGGCCGTCTGCTCCGTGAACAACCCAGGCGCGTTTCGTTCCCAAAGCAGCCAGCACCTGGGCCAGCTGTTCGACTAAATCACGACGCCAAACGCCGATGACCTGCGTCGGGGCGCCGGCTGGATTGCTCAACGGCCCGAGCAGATTAAAAGTGGTCTGAATGCCGAGCTCGCGCCGAATGCCGGCGACGCGTTTTGTCGCGCGGTGATAAAGAGGCGCAAACATGAAGCACATGCCAATTTCGTCGAGACACTTTTCCGCCAGTTCGGGAAGCGTCGACACGTTGATGCCGAGCGCTGTCAAAACATCTGCGCTGCCTGAGCTACTGCTGGCCGCGCGATTGCCGTGCTTGGCGACCGGCAATCCGGCGCCGGCGGTAACAAAGGCGGCGGCAGTAGAAACGTTGAACGTCTTGGCGCGGCTCGAACCTGTGCCGGCGGTGTCGACGAACGCGGCGTGACAGGTTTTAACTTTCGTTGCGCGCTTCCTGAGAACATCGGCCATGCCCGCAAGCTCGGCTACCGTCTCGCCCTTTTGCGACAGCGCTACCAGGGTTGCGGCGATCTGCGCGTCCGTCGCGTCATCGGCAAGCAA
>JBKPNP010000575.1:0-5797 GCA_046732775.1 Acidobacteriota bacterium | reverse complement strand
ACTAAACAGTCCGCAACAAGTTGTTTGAATTGAAGCCGGAGCTGGCAAAGAAAAAGGCGCACTCAGGGCACGCCTTCATCATTGATATTGGTGGAGCCGAGGGGGATCGAACCCCTGACCTCATGACTGCCAGTCATGCGCTCTCCCAGCTGAGCTACGGCCCCGTGTGACAGGAATCTAACTGCTCCTGCAGAGTAGCGTAGCGTTGTTGAGACGGTCAAGCGACCGCTTCATTCCGGGTTTCAGCATTAACCGTTGTGGTCAATTGTGGCCGGGCGCGGCCAGGATATCAGATCACCTTAAGTTGATCCGTCAGATTGCATTCGCTGTAACGCCTGCTCCTGCAGTGCCACCGTCAGCTCCGCTTCGGAGTAGGATTTGTAGGGTTCAATGGCGCTATTTGTCGGCGGCAAGGGAATGAGCTTGTCGTCGCTGCCGTGCAGCCAGAGTGACACTACGTACAGGCTGGGAATATCCAACAGGCGAAGTTCATAGTCCTCTTGCAGCACTTCCGGCAAGTTCTCAGCGCGTCCAATTCCCTCGACCGTGCTTTGAGCGAACGGCCCATGACTCATGTGAGAGAACTGTAGACTTTCATCTTGGTCGCTGATAGTGAGATTAGCGGCTCCGACCGCCTCGTCACCTCTCAGCACAAGGTAGCGCCAGCCTTTCAGAATAGCTCCTGCCAACAGATTGCCCTCAGCAACGTCCTTGAGTCCGACGAAATAGCACGGGTGAGGAGCTGCAAGGTTAAGCTCTGCTGGAATTCCATCCATCATGAGACTATCAGCAGTTGGGGTGGGGCCACTCGCGAGCTGTCCCAGCGCTTCACGAATTAGTCCCGGGGCCTGGGCCGGCGGTGTCTTAGCAGTGAGACCCATAATATTCCTTTCGCTTCATGGCTTCGTGACGTAGCTGTGCGTCCATCTTCCACTGTTTCGGTAACTCGTGCAAAAAACGTTATAGACGTAGGTTGAGGGTCCGAAGAAAGGATCTTCAACTGTAACCCAGGAGCCATTGGCGCCATCCGAGAAACCGTGCACGACGACAAAATGCCCGCCCCCGGCGGTCCAGCCGATGCGGCAACCCAGCGGATGTTTGTTACCAATCTCCGACATAACGCCGGCAAACGACGTCACAGATGGCGTCATTGCGTTAAGGTTGCCGGTTCGTGAAAGAGGCTTATCCAAAACATGGGGCTGATTACAGAAGGAAAAGCCGCCGTTTATACAGCAATCGCTGCGACCGAATTCAGCGTTAACCAGCGAGCACTGGCTCCAGCCGCTGCCGGCGTTGTAGAAAAGTGAGACGCTTACGGTTACCGCCGCCCAACACCATTGGTTCTGCTGCTGAGTCTGCAGTGAAAATGGCAGCGTCGCGGCGTTTTGGGGAGCGCCCCCCATCGCAGCATCCATCATAGGCAACGCGATTTTCTGTTTGGTCGTTTGCAGAAGTTTTGGCAAAGACATGTTCGAGGTTCCTCGTTCCGGATAACTATGAAATAGCTTTCGTTAATAGTGACCGAAAGGAAAAAACGGTTTCGCAGGCAGCGCCGGCCCGCAAATTGAGGTTCATTACCTCGGCACCGTGTAAGAAGAGTGAGCCTTTGTGATGATCGTCGTCCCGGTCGCCGTGAGCCCCAGCGTCCAGAGGATCAGGACGATGTAGTCGACGGAAGTGCCGAATACTTTGTTGGGGAAATACAAAGTTTGGTAAGCCGTTACGAAAACCACAATCCAGATAACCAGGCGATACAGCCAGGCCATCCGCCTGATTTTTGCTTGTAAATCCTCGGGCGACAGATTGGTCGCATCCTCTGCAAATGATGGGGCGCCGCCGAGCCCTGCGGCCGAGATCGCCTCGATCAACTCGTTGCGCAGGTTGGCACGGTAGGCCGTCAAGTCCAATGGCCGCGGGAGAGCGACCCCGTCCAGCCGCATGGCCACCGTCTTGAGTTTCGCTGAATCTTTGACCTGCGCGGTGGCAGTCTGCAAAACCGACCAGAAGAGATTCTTCGCCATACTTTCGGTCGCAAAACGTTGGGCGTCGTTCTTTAAGTCGGTTGATGCAGTAGTGCCAGCGTCCTTGATAGCCATCGCCAAGTCATCGCTTAGTTGCGCCAGATCGATTTTAGTCTTCAGCACGGCGTTCGCAGCCTTGTGCTCCGTTTCCCACTTCTTTAGCGTCGGTATCAACTCAACCACATCTTTTTGCGATTTCTTGAACAAAAGAACAGCCTGCGCCCGTTCCAAATTCCCTCCCTGCCCAAACCAGTCTTCCAGGTATGTTGAAAGCCAAAATGTCAGAACCACCACCATGAGAAAGAGAACAGACGGCAGCCAGGCGAAACCCTTGATGTTTGGACCACGGGTTTGGACAGTCACGGAAGTCGACTTACGCTCAGACTTGTTTGCCGTCACATTAAGGTTGCCGCTATAGGTTCCTGCGAGTGCCGGCTGAGGAATGACGGCAGTGAACTCTCTTTCCTGTCCGGGATTGATATCTACCGGGTCTTCTTTAGTTGTAGTGATGGTTTGGCCGTTGGCATTCTTTATGTCCAGCCCATATTGAAGAGTTGTTATTTTTGATTTTCCAGTGTTCTTCGCCCGGAAATGAATTTCTCCCGGCTGAAAATAATTCAGAAACAGCGCCGGGCTTTCAGGAGAGAGGGAAAAGTTTATTGAGGTTGGATTCTTGATGGTGTATTCCAACGTTAAGGGCTGATCGTTATCTCGTAGCAGGATGAGATTGCCTTTGTATGCTACGTCCGGTTCGATAAAGGCCTTGGTGTCGGCGACAGAGATTTGTCCGACTACCACTTCAGGTTTATCGGAAACGGACGTCGACCCGATCCATTCAAACGTGATGCCCTTCTCGCTGATGCTGCTCGCGGTACCAATTGCATCGGTAACTTTCCAGGCAGCGGGCGTTTTCACACCGGGCTTCCTGAGAAAACTGATACGGGCCGATCCCGAGCCATTCTCGGTCAGAATAACAATCGGGTCCGGCCCTACCTTTTTGAAGTTTTCATCCTGCGCGCCGACCGACAAACAAGAAAGACCAACAATTACGAGGATAGCAAGGGTTATTGTTCGTAACATCCTGTCTCCATTTTGAAAGTGTCTTGCCTGATCGCTACCGAGCGACGCACCCGGAAAATGAGATCACGGCCGCTAGAGTTGGAGCGGCCGTGATTTCGTTATTGGCCCTGGGGACGCTTCGAACTCCTGGTGGTTACGACCGCAGCGTTCTCAGCCTTGGGCTGTTTTTGTCCCTCAGCAACCTGATCTTGAACTTCAGCGGCAGACTTGTAATCGAAGTAGAATTGCATCGCATCTCCCAACACGACTTCCCCGGCGTGGTTGAAGAGTTGGTAGACAAGATTTGCTCCGGCGGTGTGCCGCACCTTTGCATCAACAAAAATGTTCTTCTTGATTTTGGTAGTACCGTTGGCGGTAACCGCTACACGGAGCGTAAAAGTCTTGTCGTCGCTCAGCATCGTGGCTAGCTGTTCGGCCTTTAATAGCTGAGCCATGGCAGTCATCCTGGTTGCTTCATCCTGGGTATTAAGCTTCGTGGTGAATTGATCGGCGGCATCGATCAGGATTTGGGTGCGCGCCTGAAACTGCTTCAGGCCGTTCAGCCAACCCTCGGATTCGGCTTCGAATCGATCCGGGTTACTTCCGGTAGCTTCGTCAATTCTCTTTTTTGCCTTATCGATCTTGCCGTTCAACTCTTTGATTTGGCCGTCCAATTCACTGCAAGCTCCCCGGCGGCAACGATTCCGCGCGTTGAGCAAAGCTCTTTCCTTTTGCTTGGCTGCCAACGCCTTTTCGTTGTTACTCTCTTCCTGAATCGCCGCAGCAATGTCATTGATCAACTTAATGCGGTCTTCCACTTTTTTCAGGTTGTCGCGCGCGGTCTGGACGTCGGTTCCGATTGAGTTCAGAGTCAGAAGCAGCGCGGACTGTGATTGATCAACGAACAGTTTCACCGGATAAAGGTGGGGGTAGTAAACCTTCGGTCGGGCGTCACACGTGACGTCAGTTCGATTCAGGTTACTGATCAGGTAAGAAACCACCATGTCTTCGGGAATCGCGACGGACTTGTTCTGGAAACTAGTGTCCGTACGAAAGAGGTTAACCAACTGCGCGATGGACGTGATGATGCCGGTAGCTGCTCCGGGAATTGCGGCTGCAGCCATGAAAGGATTACCACCGGTCGCCGAGCCGTCATTCGCCGCGGCGACACCGTCTTTAACCTCTTTCGGGTTTGTGCTCAACATAAGAGAATCAAACTCTTGCTGCTTCACGCGAAACTCCTGGCTGAACTGACCAAGTTGAGTCAACATCGTGCGATAGAGAACGACAGCATTCATCTCCGTTTCGTTGTAGATGACTAATGTTTGAAACTTGCCGTTGGCGCCGCCGGTTGAAACCGGGGCAGTACACAAAGTGCTGGTTAATCGCCGGGTGATAGCTCTGGCAGCCTCCAGCGAAAGCATCTTGACCTCGACGAAGCCTTCCGCGTCGGTTGTGACGCCACCGGTAGGCACCGAGACCTTGCTCGGGTCACCAAAAGCATCAGTCTCAGCTTTCAGCTTGGCTCTACGCGCTTCCGCTTCAGCCTGCTCGGCTTCGGCTTTCTTCTGTCGCTCAGCCGCGAGGCTGGCTTCCCGTTTGGCATCGTCCAACTCGGGGTCGGGAGTTGGTGATGCGGTCGGGGCGGGATCGTCAACGGTGCCCGGCTGCGCTGAGGCCGCCAAACTGCTTGATGACACGGCTACGGTTTGCAACACGAACAAGCAAGACAATGTTAGTGCTAGTAGGAACCTCATGGTTTATCTCCTTTAAGTGATGAGTTCAGAAATCCTCACGCACTCAGCCGTTTGGCAATTCTTTGTGTGTTTCCTGGCGGCGTGTTCGTGGGTCTTCGATAGTAGTGAGTTTCGCCAAAATACATTTCAGCCACTCTGTAATTTAGGGTGTGGACTAAAGGAATGCGGAGAGAAGAACAGCGCGGAGTGAGAAAAACTAGCGTCGCTGCAAGACCTGAAACTGATAATCGCCGGCGCGTTCTAACTGGCCGTCTGGTCGGACACCTTTTACGGTGATCACGTAATCGCCCGGTGATAAACGTTGCGCTGGAATTAATATGGGGAGGAGATGTCCGTGTGCTTTTCGTCGATGTTGCGCGGCGACCACATTGCCGTCCACTGATTCAACGGAGACGTTGTAACTCGAATATTCCTTATCGGCGAGCGAGAGTTTTAGCCGGACAGTCCTGGTGGCCGGTGACAGAGTTAACTGTTGTCTGCTGCCTGAACTGCGTACCGTTCCGGGCATGAGAAATATAGAAGCGATACTGGTGGGAAGTTGGCTTGAAGACTGTTCCGCCTGATGCTGCAACTGCTCAATGTGCTTTCTGTCTTCTGCCCTTTGTTCGCGCTCTTGTTGCAGTTGGGCGGCAAGTTGATCGGCCCGGGCTTGTAGCTCGGTTGCTTGCTGTTGCCGCCGCTTGCTTTCCTCAATGAGCGCTGAACGTTCCGCCGCTATTTGAGTAGACTCATTGCGAATATTGCGCAAAGCGACGAGCAGTGTCACCCCCCCACCAGTTGCCACAATAAATCCGGCAGTCACAGCAACCGTGAAGGCGGGCTGGGCGAATAGTAGTTGCCACCAGCTTGGTCGCAACCGCGGCTCAGGCTCAACAACAGTTACCGATTCGGCAATCTTGTCCTTCAACACCTCGGCAAACCTGACGCGCTCCAACAAGGCGGGAGAATGCTGAAGTCGGT
>JBKPNP010000574.1:0-6009 GCA_046732775.1 Acidobacteriota bacterium | reverse complement strand
TCCTCTAAGCCCACGGCAGCCGAGGTCCCCCGCTCGGCAAGCGGCGACTTAGGGAATATTGATTTCGAAGTGCTTGATTGCTTCCTCGCTCCATTGAGATGGCGTAGACGGTTCAGGGGCAGATAGATAATCAGGGATTATGGGTCTATGGATCTGAAAGAAGGATCCGTTCGTCAGCTCGGGTTGGTGGTTCAGGAGGCGAGGGAAGCGCTGATTTTCCTTGGCGCCGGCAGTTCCGCGGAAGGCTACCAAGACGAGGGCCGATTTCCCGATTTCGGCACACTCGTTCATCGTGTCCTAGATGATGAGGGCATTGACGCGGCGGATGACGAAATGGCCGCGTTCCTGAAAATCATGCGGCGCTGGGAGGAAGAATCCACACTGTCCGTAAGGCTGTCCGGATATCTTCATGGCTCGCCCGGCATTGCACATTATCAAATGGCCTCAATGACAATGAGCCTGTTCCCCAATGTTAACATGACTGTGTATCTTACCACTAATTACGATGACTTGATGCTAAAGGCTCTAGTTGCGGTAGCCAAAGCCGACCCAAAGCGCGACCCAAAGCTCTTCTCTCTCGCTAGAAATTCTGCCGTTCGGGAAATCAGTCGCACTTTTGACGCGATACGCGGCCACGCTATCAAGGGGGTGCCCGTTATCGTCAAGCTGTTCGGAGACCTGACAGCCAACAATCCGATCTTTGAGCCGGAGGATATGCCGTTCGATGAATGGACCGAGCAGAGGCTGAGCGTCCTATTCGACCGGCCCGTCCTCTTCATAGGGTGCAGTCTGCGTGACGCGCCCGTGCTACGGTTGCTAGTACAGAGTCGGTCGAGCCACCCTGTGTTCGTGGTATCGCCGAGCGCGCCTGAGCGGACCCTGCTCCCGCGCCTCGCTCAACGACATTTCTTCTGGATACCCAAATCATTTTCGGCATTCGTTTCGGACTTCATCGACATCCGTCGCGCCACTGATATCGGTTTCGACGCTCAATTTGCGCAATTCCTGTGCGTGGCTGACGCAGCTCTGCTAACCAGTTCGAAGCAAGCGGTGCGCGATCTCGCCGCAATCGCCTCTGCGGCTGCTTCTGCGCGATTTCAAAATCGTTCCGGATTTTCCAAGCCTGATTCCCGCGCCTTTTCCCCGATAGCGCGCACCGAAACGGGTCCTGATTTCGAGCGATTTGAGCGCTCCCCAAGTCGGATCCTCGCGATCATTGGCGAGTCGGGAAGTGGCAAGTCCACGCTCCTGCACAGCCGATACGCCTCAACCAGCGAGGGCGGCGAGAACATTTTCTTATATTACGACGCGCAGAGCTTCCAAGGCGGTCGCTCGGTCGCCGATACGCTAGCGGTCGATCTGATGGTCGATCGACCCCGGCTGCGCGATACGCTTCGCACGCTGAGCGGTCGCTTGGCCGAGCAGAAGGCCAACCTCATCGTGATGATTGACGCAATCAATGAAAACGCGGGCCTCGGGCCCGAAGCGATTCGCCACGAAATCGATGCGTTGACGCTGGAAACCCCAGGAAACGTAAAGTTCATCTATACCTGTCGGCGCGTGATTTGGGAAAACCGTGTCGTCGCTGGCGGCGATCTCCCGCGCGACCTATATTTCGACCACAAGCCGTTCATGCTTGGACGCTTCAGCTCGAAGGAGGCGGCGGAGGCCTTCAAGGCCCATCGAGCAGCTTTTCACCTGAAATCCACATACGATCGCCTGTCACCGGCCGTTAAGGAGCACATACGTGATCCGCTCATGCTCCGCCTCATTTCCGAGGCCTATAGCGGGCTCGGCCTACCAACGTTTGCCCCTGCGGCACTCGTGTTTCAGCGCGTCCTGGACCGCCTGCGGAGCAACTATCGGCGAACTCCTCTGATCGATTATCTGGAGCGGCTTGTGGAGACGCGACTTACCGCTCTCGAGAGCGGCGATACGGCTGGAGACATCTTCACCTATTTGGAAGCGAGAACCGAGCCCGCTCTTGTGCTGCTTGCGCAACAGCAGCTTGGTGCTGACAGGCACGCCGAGCACCCTTTGACGATCTTGGAAGACGAGAACATCATCGCGCCGCTCGATCAGTGCGAGAGACAGTTCAAATTCACCTACGAGCGCTTTTTCGAATTTCTCTTGGGCCTTCGCCTTCAGTATCGGCTCTTCACGCAGGCGAGCATGCCCCTCGACAAGGCGCTTCAGCCACTGCTCGAGCTTTGTCGAAATGCCCATTATTCGTTGTACCAAGCCCTGTGCTCTGCGGTTGTCACGGAGTATCTTGCGGCATCCGAAGGGCCTCAGCGCCGGCTCATTGGAAATCTGATCTTCCATCCGGAACCTGACATCTCTCACTTTGCTCGGGATGTCCTTCGAGAGGTTGTGTTTGATAGCGAGGAGGATGCCCTCGTTATGCTCAGCGAGCTCACCGGCACCGAAAGAGGCGGGCTCGCGATCCTACTGGACATTGGCTACGAAGCAGAGGCGATTGCGCCGTTCGCAGTCGACGCACTTTTCGAGTGCGACATTACCATTCGCCGCCAGGGAGTCGCCTGTCTGATCGGCCACGCAAACGCATTCAACTCCCTCGGTCGCATCCGTGAGCTCTTTTGGCGCCGGCGCCGCGAAACGAAGGATGCAAAGGCGAATGCCACGGCACTGGTCTATTTCGCCGCGGTTTTGCTTGGGACCGCATCCGACGTGGGGAAGGGAATAGCCGATGCCATCAGCCTGTTGAGCGCGACATGCGGGGAGCCACCATCCGACGCAACTGTACGATCTCTGGCCAATGCTCTGGCACATGCCCTTGCCGAGGAGGGTCCAATGTTCTTCGGCGCGAATTATCGTCCGGAAGGAGTTCTTGCAGCGTGGGTTGAACGAAGTGGTCCGATAATCGCGCAAAGCCAGGTGATGATCGACCTCCTGCGAGACCCGTCAGCGGCTGCGCTCGGTCGCAACCTCGATACTTTAGTCTCGTTCGCGACGATCGAGGCTCATGCGCGCACCGATGGGCCGGAATTGATCGCCCGACAGATCGACTATCGCGTTGCCCAGTGGCTGCTGATCCGCATCTGGTTAAGCGACAGCGAAACGGTTCTGGAATTGCTCGATACCCTCGTTGCTTCAGGCCGCCCGTTTGACGCCGACTTTGCGCTCGGAATCGTCGAACAGGCGCTTATTGAATGCCGCGCCCCCTCGAGCGACCTAGTCGAAGCGAGCCTAGAGAAAATGCGAGCGTGGACGGATCAATTCGAAGCCAAAGATGAATTCTATCTTGCTCTCTCCACTGCCGACCCTTTCGGGTTCAACCTGGCCCCGCTGGCGATGTTCGCGAATGTCCAGGCGCATTTTGCGGAGCGATCCGGCGATAGCATCCCGATCCTGATCGAGTGGCTAGCCGATCCTGACGGAAAGCGACGCCGGATGGCACTCCTGACTGCCAACTGGCTGGCCCGTACCTTTCCCGAAAAGGTCCTCAACTCGCTCGAGGCGTTTCTGGATGAAGCGGACGTCGCTCCTTGGATCGACCGCGTCCTTGCGGGTGTAGCTGCGCATTCACCGCGCCTGCTAAACGAATTCCTGGAACGCGCGCGGGTGCCGATCCGACGGCGCGAAGCGATCCGCCGGCTACTCCCGCCCGCGCGCTACGCCCCCGTACAGTTTCGACCGGATTCCGCGCTTGCGTGGCTGTTTCTCGGCCCGCAGGAGCGTCTGGACCGGGTCGCTGACGTCTACGAGCTTATGTACGCGACCGATTCGGCGGAATCATACTTCCTCGCGCTTCTCGAGCGCGCCACGACCGTCCGCGTGCCCGTCGAACAAAGCGAAGATATGCCCCTGCTCGATGAAGGCGTGTAGGTGGTGGAACGCCGTCGAAGCCCATGCGAGCGAATTGATCGCCAAAGGGCCAAGCGGCAGCTGTTCATAACGCGCCGGCGATAATGTGGTGACCCGAGAGACTTGTACTCCCCCACCATATGTATCGCTGCAATTCTGGGTAAATCTCAGAAGCCCCGCCCGGGACCTGAACAGGGGGCCGGCCGATCGAGCGTGCCGTGCATCCCCAGAGACAACAGGATTGCCGCTGTGGGCATGCCAGGGCCCTCGCGGCGACTCCGCCCAATAGAGGTCGCAGGTTTCGTTGGCCAAAGGATCGCTGTTTAGGAATATGTACCAGATCCCGCCATCGCAGTGAATCTGAGGATCAGCGTAATCGATCTCGAGCAAGGTATGGCAAGGCTCCCAAAACCAAGGAAACCTGATCGCCTTGTAGAGCAGAAGCGCACCGGACTCCCACGCTTCCGGGAGCATATAGTAACTGCCGTCATGCGCGAAAACGCACGGGTAGGAGAGGTGAAACGGCGGCGCGAGGACGATGTCCGCCGCGTGGACTGCACCCTGTACCAGCTCGACGACTGCTATCTGTCCGCGCTCCTCTCCCGTGTTCCACGCCTCCACGAAGACATATTCGACGCCGTCGCTCACGACGCGAAATGGGTCAGCAACAAAGCTGAAGGCGGCGCTCCCGAGACAAGCCGGGGTAATGAGGGGCTCGCCACTGGCATATAAATTTAGCCGGTTGACATCGAGGCGCCCTCGACCGACGCGCCACGGGCTATCGCCTGTGTTACCGGACTTCTCATTGAACGCGCGCAAGGCCGACACCAACGATGTAGCGTAAGATCTCTGAGCTCATTCGATGATAGTGGTCGTAGGTGCGTCTACCGTTGTCGACCGAGGCGTGGCGAACCGAGGTGATTTCGACTTCGCATGCGGGCTGCCGCCGCTCAAGTTGCGCGATGAGCAGAGCTACGTCGAACGCGAAATCACTAGGCAGCCGACCCCATTCGAAAGCAGCGCGTTCGAGAAGATAAACACCACTTAATGGGCTGCGAAGCGAACAGAGTTCCGGGAAGAAGATCTCGAACGCCGGACGAACCGTGAAGTTGGTCACGCGATCGGGATCTTCGAGAGTGGGAGCCCAGCATGCTTTGACGAGGCTGCTACCGGAGGCTTCAGCGACATCGACCAAGGCTTCGAGCCATGCCGGGTCCGGGTTCTCTATGTCCGCGTCGATCTTGAATATCCACGAGGAGTCTGCCTCGGCGATGCCTCGTTTCACCGCGCGGCCATAGCCGCGGGAAGGGCAAGCGATGACGGTTGCACCGGCGGCGAGAGCTGCGTCCGCCGTTCCGTCGGCTGATCCATTGTCGATCACGAAGATCCGTTTGACGCGCGAGCAATTGCTCATGCTCTCGACGACTGCGGCGATGGTCTCCTGTTCGTCGCGAGCGGGGATAACTATATCGACCTCGCCAATCTTTACGCCAGGCTGGCACGACTCGGTAATGCCTAGGAGCCTGGGCCGCAGGATGTCGATGCCGTACCGATAGCTTCGCCCTGTCTCCTCCTTGTATGAACGGGCCTCTGTGTGGAGGACCCTTGCGAAATAGTCCTTCAGCAGGGTGTGAAAGACGGCGACATTCTTCGATCCGGCCTCGAGTAGGGGAAATGTCAGCGGATCAGGCAGGATGTGAGAAACGCACAGCACACCGTCGTTGGTGAGGGAGGTTGCGAGTTGCCGGCAGAGCTCGGAGAAGCGCGCGATCGTACAGTGGCTATGGAGGTAGTCGAAACCTTCAGACCAGAAGATCAGGTCAAAGCTGTCCGGAGAGAAGTCGGCGACTGCCGCAAAAATATCCTGGGCTAGAAAGCGCACTCTCCCCGTCGCATCGAGGTTCGCCTTGGCTCTCTCGATCGCCAACGAAGATATATCTATGGCAGTCACCTGAGCTGCCGGGAAGGCCTCCAGGATCAAACGGGTATGCGATCCGGTCGAGCAGCCAATCTCAAGCACAGAGCGCGCCGAAACGAGGGTCCGAGCTAACGCAAGCTGATGGCCATACTTGTCGATCTCATATTGCGATTTCCAATAATCCCAAGGATCCGCATTCGCCCGGTAGAAGCTATCGAATTTGCTTTCGAGCTCGCCCACCATGACGATAATCCCTGATTATC
>JBKPNP010000573.1:0-7392 GCA_046732775.1 Acidobacteriota bacterium | reverse complement strand
GCACACCCACTCGCGTTATCATTCGCACCGGGATTTGGATGATCGAGGTGACACGAGAATACGATCTCTTGTTGCGAAAGTCTGGGATCAGCGCCGCGAATCATCGCGGTTACAACCGAGTATGCACCAGGATGCTGACTGGCACGCACCACAGCGTGCATGGTGATCTTCTCACCACGAGCGAGACGATCCTGGTATGACTTCGCCATTGCCGGCGAAATCATGAACGCAAACGTCTTCACCGCCGCAAACGTATCGAGATGTCCCCACCGCACGAGCTCAGTGTTCTCGCCCCACCAGCCAGTGTGCTGATTCTGCGCGTAGCTGATAACCCCGACCGCTCCGTGCTTCGCAACTCCTATCGCTGCGACACCATCGGCTTGTGACGAGGCGAGTATGAGTTTGCCACGAACGTTCTTCCCCGCATAATCCGACTCGGCAGTACCCGCACCGACATCGACAAGCTCGGCAGTTACATCGCCGCTCTCGCTGTCTTCAGCGAGCGACATCGGTTGCTTGTCCCAGCTCGCAACAACTCGATCGCCTTCACGGAGCTCAGCAAACTCAGCATCCCATGGCGGTCGCGACCGCTGAGTTCCGTAGAAGATCTTTCCGTCCGCGGGAAACTCTTCGATTCTCACACTGTCGAGTCCGGCCGCCCGCGCTTTCGCTGCAATCAGCTCGGCCGCTGCGCGAAACGGACGGGAGCCGCGAACTCGATGATTGCTCGAAATTCCCTTGATCGTTTCGAGCGCGCGATCGCCGGACAACTCTTTCGCAAGAGCACTCACAACAGAATCGCCGAGCAGCGGCGGCTTCTGTTGCGATAGCGCTTGAGGTGCCACACTGACCAGTAACAACAGTGCCCGCTTCAGCATGGCACGAATGTACGCTTTTGATATAAAAGCAGCATTTGACATCCTGAAAGTTCAGCACCATGGCGCCGCCGCGATTCGTTACAAACGGTCGAATCCGGACGCTCTCGTTCGTCGCTACATTAAATCCCCTTGTGACACACCTGTTTCGGTTTATGTTCGGGAGACATTGCCGAAGTCCTGATCGCCTGATTTAGAGGTATCCCTAGGATGCAGTTCGCTGAGAGATTCATCCGCCGGCCCGTACTGTCGAGCATGGTGAGTCTGGGAATCGTGCTCGTCGGAGCCATCGGATACACAAGGCTCCCCGTGCGCGAATTCCCCGACGCCGACCCGCCAGTCGTATCCGTAACCGTACTTCTTCCCGGCGCGAGCCCGCAGGTCGTCGAGTCGGCAGTCACTGACGTTCTCGAGGAAGAGCTCTCGTCGGTCGAAGGCTTGAGATCGATTACAAGCGCAAGCCAGGAACAAATCTCCACGATCACCCTGGAGTTCAATCTCGATCGTGAGGTCGAAGCGGCCGCGCAGGACGTGCGCGACAAAGTCTCGCGCGTGCGTGGACTGCTTCCGGAAGACGTCGAAGAGCCTGTCATCGCAAAACAGGAAGCCGATGCCTTTCCGATCATGTTCCTGTCGCTCACGTCGAAGACGTACGACCTGATGGAGCTGTCGGATATCGCCGACCGCCAGATTAAACCAAGACTTCAGACAATTCCCGGAGTATCCGGCGCACCGATTTATGGAGAGCGACGCTTTGCAGTTCGCGTATGGCTCTCACCTGCGGAGCTCGCAGCACGAGGTCTCACACCACAGGATGTTGAGAGTGCAATCCGATCGCGCTCGGTGGAGATTCCCGCCGGCCGCATTGAATCCTCACGCCGCGAATTCGCCGTTCGCTACCTGGGCGAAATGAGTACGCCGAGTGAGTTTGCAGATCTCACGGTTTCCAGTAAGGATGGGCAGCTGATCAAGCTTGGCGATGTCGCGCGTGTCGAGCCGGGGCCAGAAGAGGATCGCTCTGTTACACGCTACCATCAGCAGCCTGCAATCTTCATTGGCGTTGTGAGGCAGTCGAAGGCAAACGTGCTCTCGGTTGCCGAAGGTGTGCAGAAAGAGCTGCCTGGAGTCGCAGCATCGCTCCCTCCGGGAGTCGAGCTGCATATGGCATACGATGGATCGGTGTTCGTGCAACGGTCCATCACCGAAGCCAAGGAGACGCTGCTGATCACTGCGGGTCTGGTGATCCTCATCATCTTCCTTTTTCTGGCGACATTCCGCGCGACGATCATTCCCGCGATTGCAATTCCCGTTTCGATCGTCGGCACGTTCGCTGTGCTCAACATGTTTGGCTATTCGGTCAACACGCTGACGCTGCTCGGATTGATCCTCGCGATCGGAATCGTGGTGGACGACGCGATCATCGTGATGGAGAACGCGTACCGTCATCAGGAGGAACTGCACAAGGATCCTGAGACCGCTGCAATCGATGGAACCAGAGAGATTACGACTGCAGTTATTGCAACGACCATCTCGCTGCTCGCTGTATTCTCGCCTTTGCTGTTCCTTACCGGGGCGACTGGACGATTATTCAACGAATTCGGTGCGGCGGTGGGCGGTTCCGTTCTCATTTCCGGTATCGTTGCACTGACGCTCACACCGATGTTGTCGGCCAAGATTCTGCGCGTGGCCGCTCGCGAATCCCGCTTCCATCACGTAGTCGGTGTAGTACTCAACGGAGTAACATCCCGCTACGAACGCTTGCTGGCGAGAGGATTAGCCCGGCCGTTTGTTGTAATTGGAATCGGTGCTCTGCTTACCGCGAGCGCTTATTTCCTGTTCACCAATCTCAAGCGCGAATTTGTACCGCCCGATGATCGCGGATTCTTCTTCACTTTCGTCGTAGCACCCGAGGGCGCATCTGTCGAATACACCGACGGCTATCTCAAGCAGCTCGAGGCGATCGTAGAGAAGACAAAGGACGTCAAATCGAGCTTCGGCATCATCGGATTCGGCGGCCCGCCAAGCTCCGGCTTCCTCGGCACAATCTTGAACGACTGGGATGAGCGGAAACGATCGGCACAGGACATCATCAGCGAAGTACAGCCGCAGTTCTTCGGTGTGCCTGGTGTGTTTGCGTTCGCAATCAATCCGCCTGCGTTCGGAGGATTCGGAGCACCGGTGCAGTTCGTGGTGCAGAATCGCGACTTCGAAGCGCTCGTCAAGGGAATGGACACGCTGACTGCAGTCGCGCGAACCATCCCGGGTCTCTTGAACGTCGACACCGATCTTCGCGTCACCAAGCCTGAGCTCGTCGTAAATCTCGATCGCGACAGAGCTGAAGACTTAGGCGTACCCGCAGTCAATATCGCAACGACTCTACAAACTCTCCTGGGCGGGCGCGACGTGAGCCGCTTTACGTCGGAGAACAAGCTGTACGATGTAATCCTGCGTCTCGACCCGAGCGAGCGCGCAACACCTTCCGACATTTCGGGAATTCAGGTGCGTGGAAAAAACAATTCGCTCGTTCCGCTCGATGCAGTTACACGTGTCGAAGAGCGCATTGGTCCACGGCAGCTGAATCACTTCAATAGAGTGCGCTCTTTCACCCTGTCGGCGAGCATGGCGCCCGGATTCACACTGGGTGAGGCGCTCGACTCTTTGAATGCGAGAGCTGCGAAAGTTCTTCCCGCTGGAAGTACGATCGATCTCGCAGGCGAATCGCGCGAATTCAAGGAATCAGGTGGCGCCCTTTATTTCGCATTCGCGCTCGCGATCATCTTCGTCTTCATGGTGCTTGCCGCGCAGTACGAATCACTACTGCATCCGTTCACAGTGTTGCTGGCCGTGCCGCTTGCGGTGACTGGCGCTCTTGCAGCGTTATGGATCACCAAGTCCACACTCAATGTGTACAGCCAGATCGGCATGATCCTGCTGATTGGTCTGGTATCGAAGAACTCGATTCTTCTCGTGACTTATGCCAACCAGCTGCGACTCGAGGGACATGAGGCACTCGATGCAATGCGCGAAGCGGGGCGTATTCGACTGCGCCCGATTCTCATGACGTCAGTCGCCGCAATCTTCGGCGCATTGCCTATCGCCATGGGAATTGGTGCTGGAGCAAACAGTCGCCGCCCGCTTGGTTATGCGATCATTGGCGGACTGCTGCTGTCGACGTTGCTCACACTCTTTCTGGTACCGGCAGTGTTCGTTGTATTCGAGAGACTGCGCGGCCGGCGTGCAGTGCCGGCAACAGCCGGCCTGCGGCCAGTCGCGCCGGTCAGTGCTTCTTCCGAGGCCCGATGATGATGCGTGGTATAATTATCGGATTGCTACTAATTCCGTCGCTCACTGCTGGTCAGACCTCCAGTGAAGGTATCCCCATTGTCACCCTCACCGAGGCGCGGCGACGATCGATCTCGATAGATCCTGATGCAGTCACTGCACGAAGTCGAGTCGACATAGCGTCGTCGGAAAAACGCTCGGCATTTACGAACCTCATTACGCCGAATGTCAAATACAATGCGACCTATACGCACCTTTCAGCGCCATTTTTCAACTTCGGGACTGGCGGTGTAAGCCCAAACGCAACAAGCGCCACACTCGACGCGAGCTACTCGATACTCGGCTTCGGCAAATTTGGGACGCTCAAGCGAACCCGTGCATCGCTTGAGAGTGCTGAAGCGAATGAGACCGTCGCGAGGTTCGGAAGCGCGCTCGAGACTGACGCTGCGTACTTCGCAGTGCTTGCAGATCGTGAGCTGTCGCGCGTTGCCGACGATCGACTTAAGCGCGCTGAAGAAGCGCTGCAGTTTGCGCGAGTTCGCGTGGCGGCTGGTGAGTCGGTGTCGTCCGATTCTCTGCAGCTGCTGCTCGAGGTAAGTCGTGCGCGTCTCGCGATTCTTAGCATGGATTCATCGCTCATTGCATCGCGAATGCGCCTTGGAAGACGGATTGGCTTGATGGGGCCTGCTGACGCGGCTCCGATTGATTCTACCCTTCCGCCAGCCCTTCCGATGACTCAGGAGCAGGCGATTCAAGAGATGCGCACGAAAGGGCCTGACGTGACTGCCGCACGCGCGAACGAGAAGAGTGCTGATGCTTCAGTGATGGCAGAACGTGAGCGATATCTGCCAGAAGTAAGTATTGGCGGAACTGTCGGCAGATACGACACTGAGTTCTTTCCGTCTGCATTGAAACGCAGTCAGTACATAATCAGTGTTGGAATTCCGATATGGAATGGCGGCATGCGCGAGTTTGCAGTCGCGCGAGCGAGAGCAGATCGAAGTGTTGCGAGCGCATTGCGACTGGACATGGAGCGTGCGGCGGGTGAAGTGATGGCGCAGGCATATCACGGATACCTCACCGCTCGCGGCGGAATCGATCTCGCATTGATAGGAGTGGCGGCAGCGACTGAGAACTATCGCGTGCAGAACGCGCGTTATCGCGAGGGTGCTACGACAATTCTGGATCTGCTCGCAGCGCAGGTCGCGTTGAGTGAAGCGCAGGCTGCACTCATTCGATCACGCTTTGCATCACGACTCTCGCTGGCGCAGATCGAAGCTTTGCTGGGACGTCGCATCTTCGAGACACCGAACTAATCCGAGTGGACAAATGACTAGCCCATATATGAAGTCTCAGGCAGACGGCCGGCGGAAAATCATCCTCACTGTCGGTGCAGTCCTCGCGATCCTGGTCATCGGTTTTCTGACGATGGGCCGTAAGGACAAAGCAAGTGCTGCGAATGCAGGCGCTGGTGCCGCAGGTGGCCCTGCTTCAATGCCGCCAATGCCAGTCGACGTCGACACTGCGAGGATCCGCCCGATCACCGACGCAGTCAGAGCGACCGGGAGAATCGAAGCAATGCAGGCGGTGCAGCTCCGATCAGATGAGCAGGGCCGAATCACTTCCCTTCTCTTTCACGAAGGACAGTACGTTCAGAAGGGCGCGGCTCTCGTGAAGATCGACGATGCAATGCTCAGAGCTCAGGCCGAACGTGCCGATGCCGACCGTGATCTGGCGCAGCAGCAGCTTGCGCGTGTTCGGCGGTTGCGGGAGCAGAATGCAGCTCCGCCTGCTGACCTCGAGCGTGCAGAAGCAGCAGCACGAACCGCCAATGCAGCGTTGTCACTTCTTCAGCTTCAGATCGCACGCACTGTTGTGCGCGCACCGTTTTCCGGAGCAGTTGGCCAGCGATTCGTCAGTGTCGGCGATTATGTAACTAATGCGACTCCACTTCTCACACTTCAGTCAGTAGATCCGCAGCGTGCGGTGATCGAAGTTCCGGAGCGTCACGCCGTGAGTCTGCGCCAGGGTCAGACTGTGGAGTTCACAGTCGCTGCCGAGCCGCAGCGCAAGTTCACTGCGCGTGTGGATTTCATTGATCCGGTGGTGGACAGCACAAACCGAACGATAACGGTAAAGGGTCTCGCGCCGAATTCGGGAAAAATCCTCAAACCCGGCATGTTCATCGAGGCTCGGCTTGCAACGTCAGTCAGAGCGAATGCGGTAGTAATCCCCGAGGATGCAGTTCAGCCTCTCCGCACCGCGAACATCGCATGGGTTGTCGACAAGGGCAAAGCGAGCCGCCGGGTCGTTCAACTCGGCGTTCGTTCTCAGGGATTCGTTGAAGTCTTGAGTGGCGTAAAAGCCGGAGAGATTGTGGTTGTTGGCGGACTTGAGCGAATGGGCGAGGGCATGCCTCTTATGGGCAAGCCTCGGGTGGCAGGGAGTGCGCTACAAGCTCCGGTAGCGAAAGTCGGTAACTAAACTCCAGACTGGAGATGGAGATGGGAGATCACTGATATCAGTGATCTCCCATCTCCATCTCCAGTCTGGAGTTTAAGAACTAAGGGACGACGACCACCTCATGCGGGAGCGCGCGTCAGGCGCTGCTATCACTCCTGTCCAGGTAACTGAGTAACCCGTGTAGCATCTTTCGCACTTCGGTAACGTTCTTTATCAGTTCTTGCTTCTCCGCGTCCTTGATGAAGTTCAGGTCACCCGCTGTGGTGATGTGGTACTCTTGCTCTAAGTTGGAATTGATTGCCGTGCGCACAAAGCGCGCAAATTCCTTGCGGGATTGAACACCATTACCCTCGACAATGTTCGCCGGGACGGAGAACGCCGCTCGCACTAGCTGGCTTCGCAGCGACGCGTTTTGGCTACCACGAATTGTGCTTGAGACTTTATGACAGGCGAGAGCCAGAGCGTGGGATTTTTGCCAGACTTTGAGGTCCTTGTAATCGCTCATGCCCGAACAATGCCCGCTCTGCTTTAGCCTGGAGCATCATTCCACGAAGCAGGATAGCATTCCATTTCAACTCCAGACTGGAGATGGAGATGGGAGATCACTGATGACAGGTCTGACATCGAAACTGTTATCAGTGATCTCCCATCTCCATCTCCAGTCTGGAGTTGAAGAACTTAAGGGACGAAGACCGCCCCATGTGGCATGACCATCCCCTTATACCCGTTCGGCCACTCGACGTGATGAAATGAAAGGTTGAACCGGTCATCC
>JBKPNP010000572.1:0-1309 GCA_046732775.1 Acidobacteriota bacterium | reverse complement strand
GTGGCCGGCATGACCACGCTGCTCGACGGTCACCAGGCTCCGCACTCGCTTAACGTCGCGATTGGCGGCAACGCGCTCAAGATGCGGAAGGACGATTTTGAAAGAGAGATGCTGCGCGGCGGTAATGGTATCCAGCAGATGCTGCTTGATTACGGCGCCAGCTACGTTACGCAAATCTCACAACGCTCCGCCTGCGCGGTGTTGCATCTTCTGGAGCAACGCCTGGCTGTTTGGCTGTTGCTCGTAGCAGACCGTCTGGACACCGACGTGATCCACATAACCCAGGAGCGCATCGGCCAACACCTCGGCGTGCGCCGCGCCAGCATCAACCTCGTCGCTACGGCAATGCAGGCCGCCGGCGCCATCAGTTACAAGCGTGGGACATTGCACCTCAAGGATCGGCAGCTGCTTGAGCAAATGGCCTGCGAATGCTACCAAACCCTGGCCGTAGATCCTCACTCATAAGTTTGCATTTTCCCCGATCGTTAAACGTGCGGAAGAGGACAGACCCTGATTCGATCCTTTGCTAGAAGTATTGAAACTGCGATCCCAGACAGCAGCTGCGTACGGTGAAGAGATCCAATGCAAAACTCTGAGGCGCGATCGTCGTTAGCCCTGATTGTTGAGGACATAGATTGGGTGCGTTCCGCTATGACCCGGTCGCTCGAGCGGCTCGGCTACCGCACCGCGGAAGCGACTGATGACGCAGAGGCGTTCGCGGTCGTGGAACGAGAGGCAATCGATCTGATCCTTACCGAAGAGCAAATGCCTACCTTCGCCGTGCTGATGGCGCGGCTCCATGCCGACTCCGTTTTAAGTAAAGTTCCGGTTGTAATTATCAATCCGGACGCCGAAGAAGGCGCCCGCCACGGCAACGCTTACCTGGTGGCGGACTACGACGATATCTCCTACCTGCTCGCCGGCATGATTCATTGAAGCGCGCGAGTGCGCGGAGCGGCCGCCAGCGTAAAGCCTGGGGTGCAGCGAGCGCAGCGAGCAAACCCCAGGACCGCGATCCCCAACACAAACAAGAACCCGCGTAGCGGGTGACAGCGTTTTCGGGCGGTGCCTCGATCCATTGCGCCAAATGTGTCGCCCGCTCCGCGGGCTCTAAACGTTTTTGGACCGCCGCGATCTGGGGTTTGCTCGCCTCGCTCGCTGCACCCCAGGCTTTACGCCTTCGTGCGCTCCGCGCACTCTTCACCGCGCTTGCGCTCCGGACACTCTCCGCTTTGTGGGTTATTGGAAAAGGAAGAAAGGATTGGTGGAGCAGAGGAGGGTCGAACTCCTGGCCTCCGCATTGCGAACG
>JBKPNP010000571.1:0-1723 GCA_046732775.1 Acidobacteriota bacterium | reverse complement strand
CGTCGACAGCGAATTTCGCATGGACGTTCGCGCGCTCGAAGCAGCGATCGAGGAAGACAAGGCGCAGGGGTTTCTACCGTTTTGTATGGTAGCGACTGTTGGTACCACTTCGACTTCCAGCATTGATCCGGTCGCGGAGATGGTGCCGATTGGCGAAAAGCACATGATGTGGCTGCACGTTGACGCGGCCTACGCGGGTTCGGCGGCAGTGGTGCCGGAGCTGCGGCATATTCTGAAAGGATGCGAGCGCGCCGATTCGTTGGTAGTCAATCCGCACAAGTGGTTATTCACACCCTTCGATCTTTCAGTCCTGTATTGTCGCCACCTCGATTTGTTGCGGCGCGCGTTTTCGCTCGTACCCGAATACCTGCGCACTCCGGAACAGGAGAAAGTGCGCAGCGGTTCGGATTACGGCGTGCAACTCGGCCGCCGGTTTCGCGCGCTGAAGTTGTGGATGGTAATTCGATACTTCGGGCAGGAAGGCTTGGCCGCGCGAATTCGGGAGCATTGCCGGCTGGCGAAATTGTTTGCTTCCTGGGTTGAAGCGGATCCGAATTGGGAGTTGATGGCTCCGTTGCCTTTGGCCCTGGTTTGCTTTCGCGCGTGTCCTTCTAAGATCGCAGTAACTGATTTGGATCACCTCAACGAAGAAATCATGCACCGCGTGAACGCCACCGGCAGGGCGTTGTTGTCACATACGAAGTTGAACGACAAATTGACGTTGCGTTTGTCGATCGGCAATATTCGCACAACTGAGAAACACGTCCGCGCGGTTTGGGAATTACTGAACGAGGAATTAAAGTCAGTTATGTAACGCAAACTGTTAGTTTGCGTATTCAAGATCAAAGGGCTCGGCAGCGAAGCAAGGTAAACTAACAGTTTGCGTTACGAGGAGACTCTGGAGGTATTTATGAAATTGAAACGCGATTGGTTTTTGGTGTCCGTCATCTTGCTTTGCTGCAGTTTGTCAGCAGCGGCGCAAGCACCTCCAGCGGAGGGGAAGCAGTTTGTTAAAGACGGTCTCACTTTCAGCTATCCCTCGGCGTGGGCCTTCAACGACACCAGTAACGCTGATGCGCAACAGATGACTTTTGGACGTACGGATAGCGAGGCCCAGATAACCGTATTTGTGTTTCGCACACCGCTGACGACGCCCGAGCGCATAGCCGAGGCCAGGAAAGTTTTGGTCGACAAATACATCGCCTCCACTATGAAGTCATTTGAGCAGGCAGGCGCGCATCCGCAGAGCACCCCCGGCGCCAGCGAGATCGCCGGTGTGGCCGCTGACGGCGTAAAGATCAAAGCCTCGCTCGACGGCGTGCCCGGTGTTGCGGAGATCTATTCGGCGGTGGTGGGAAAGCGATTGGTGGTTTTGACTATGCTTGGGCCGGACCGGGCCGTCACTAAGGCCGCGCCCGCCTGGGACATGATCCGCGGCACAATCAAGATTGACGAACCGCAACCGAAAGCGCAGCCAGCGACGACGCCGAAAGGCTAGCGGGCAGTGAGCAGTGGGCAGTAGGCAGTGGGCAGTAGGCAGTAGGCAGTAGGCAGTAGGCAGTAGGCAGTAGGCAGTAGGCAGTAGGCAGTAGGCAGTAGGCAGTAGGCAGTAGGCAGTAGCAGAAGGTGGGAAGAGCATAATTCTGTTGAGAACGTTTGTATGGATCGTCAGCCGAGCAGCGCGGCAATCGCGCTGCCTTCTGCTTTCTGCCTACCGCCTACT
>JBKPNP010000570.1:0-2329 GCA_046732775.1 Acidobacteriota bacterium | reverse complement strand
GACGTAGTCAGAGTCGATTCACAGCTGGCAACGCTCAACATGAGCGTGATCGATCGTGAAACGAACCGCGGCGTCGTCGGCCTCGGACAATCTGATTTTCGCCTGTTCGAGAACGGCGTAGAGCAGCGCATCCTGCAGTTTGACTCCTCCGCGGCGCCATTTGACTTGCTGTTAGTAATCGATCTTTCCGGTTCTACTCGTGAAGTGTTGCAGCTGATTCGTGCTGCCGCGCAACGGTTTGTGAACGCGGCGCGTCCGTCGGATCGCATCGGCGTCATCACTTTTGCGCGCGAGCCAACCGTCGTCTCAGGGTTGACGTTGGACCGCCGGCTGTTGCGGCAGCGTATCAGTGAAATGACGACGGCGGGCGGCGACACCAAGCTTTATGACGCCACTGACTTTGCTCTCAATCAATCGCTCAGCGAGGGGAAGAACGCCCGCCGCACGGCGATTATTCTGATGAGCGACGGTCTTGATGGCAGCATTGACGGGGTTCAGGGTGACGGTTCCCGCCTCCCCTATGCGGAATTGCTGACCAAGGTGAGTGAATTCGACGGCGTAGTTTACACGCTATGGCTCAACACAGAATACGAAGCCCTGAGCCCTGACGATACGCAGCCCGAAGCGTTCGACGCCGGCCACGATCGCATGAAAGCCCTGGCTGATACTGGTGGCGGCGCTTTTTACGAAGTCGAGCGATTGGAAGATTTGGCCGGGGCGTACGAACGCGTGGTCGCGGATCTGGGCACCGTCTATAGCCTCGCGTATCGGCCGTCTGACAAAACTCGTGACGGCAAGTGGCGCGCGATCCGAATCAATGTAGTCGGCCGTCCTTCCGCAGTGGCACGGGGCAAACGCGGTTACTACGCAAACTGAGATTTCGGTGCTATGTGCTTAGCACGAAGACAACTTGCGGCGCTGATCTTTTCGCTCTGCGTAGCGTGGGCAGGTTATGGGCAATCAACTGAGCCGGTTGAAACGATTCGCGTTGACGCAGACCTCGTCGACTTAAAGGTGAGTGTAGTAAGTCTCGATCCCAGGAACCCCGCGACGGCTCTGCAGCAAAATGATTTCCGCGTTTTGGAAAACGGTCAGCCGCAGGACATTTCGTTCTTTGCCGCGGCCGACACGCCGTTCGATCTGGTGCTCTTGCTCGATCTGTCAGGTTCGAGCCACGACAAACTGAAGCTCATACGCCGGTCCGCCAAGCGGTTTGTGGAAGAAACTCGACCCTCCGACCGCGTGTCCGTCGTATCTTTCTCAAACATCGCTCAGCTCGTTTGCCCGATGACCGGGGATCGCAAGCGTTTGAAAAAAGCGATCGACGACATGGAGGCGCCAGGCGGTGGAACTATCTTCTGGGACTCACTGCGTCATGTGCTCGCCATCCTCAACGCTTCACAGAATTCTGCGCGCCGCAGCGCGGTGGTGGTGATGACCGACGGCGTGGACAATGCGTTACCGGAAGTGTACGGCGAGGGCTCGCAAACCTCTTTTGAGCGGCTGCTACAAATCGTGCGAGCTTCAGACGCACTCGTTTTTCCTATTTATGTCGATACCGAGGAAGCTGAGTACAAGAAACATCGCACGCCGAGAAGCGCGTTCGCGATCGCGCGGCAGCAGCTGGCGGAGTTGGCCGTCGCTTCGGGCACGAGGCTGTACCGCGCCGACAAATTACAGGACTTGAAAAACGTTTACCGGCAGGTTATCGGCGATCTGGGACGCATTTACAGCATTGGCTACCGTCCGACTCAAACGGCGCGCGACGGGACCTGGCGCGTAGTCAGCGTGCAAATTCCGAGTCGCGGGGATGTTTCGGCGCGTACAAAAGGAGGCTATTACTCCCGTCCGCGCCCCGATTGATCACGCGTGTGTTACCTGTGCGGGAAATCCTTGTAAATACCGCCAATCGGACTATAATTAGCCCTCCCCAAAGTTCTTGACGTAACCGCTTCGCAATCAAAGGAAAGATCCATGAGAAAAGCAATACTTCCTCTGGCGCTCGCAACGCTTGCGACGTTAATGGTACTTCCTCTGCCGGGCTTCGCGCAGAACCGCGAAAAGTTCGTGATCTCGGCCCGTGCGGGTGGCGTCAACGCTGTCACCGGCCGCGCTTCAATGCGGCCACATGGAAATGCCGAATGGCAGCAACTCACGATTAAGGAAGACCTCGAAGCCGGCGACGTGGTGAAGACGGGGCTCGATGGCCGCGTCGAAATGCTGCTGAACCCGGGCTCGTACATGCGTCTGGGCGAGAACTCCGAGTTTGAACTGGCGGATAATTCTCTCGACAACCTGGAAGTGCGGCTGATTCGCGGAACGGCAATCG
>JBKPNP010000569.1:0-2644 GCA_046732775.1 Acidobacteriota bacterium | reverse complement strand
GGTGACCACAGCTTCGCCTGGGTGTTGCTCGCCGGCACACTCGGCGGCGCCGCCAGTGACAACATTGCCTATCTCACCGGACGGGAATTTCGCAAAGGCGTACGCGATCTTCGTTTCTACCGCGCGGCTAAACCGCGCATGGAACGTTTGACTAATAAATTCGGCGGCCTTTCGATATTTCTTTCGAAATACATTTACGGACTGCGTTGGGCGTCCTGCATTTTCCACGGCGTGGGACGCATGCCTTACCTCCGCTTTGTGCTAGTGTCGTTAACGAGCTGTTTCGCCTGGGTGTTATTACTAAGCGGGGCGGGTTATTTTTTTAGCGGCGCTGTCATTGGTTTGATTGGTGATTTTCAGCGGCTCGGAAAAGTGTTGTTGGTAATCGTAGTAGTCGGAATTGCCGGCTTTTATTTTGCCGAACGTTTTTGGCTATCGCGCAAGGTTGAAGAAGCTGATCCGGAGCGCTTCCAGGAGTTGGAACACGCCGCCCAGGAAAAACTACAAGGCCTGAGGCAGGAGTTTCAGGAGCATATTCCCTTCAAACAAACGCGTCAGGAGACCGCGCCGAAGAAACGAAATAGCGGCAAACGACGTAAAGTTAAAAAACAGTTACGCAGAGATTTGAAGGACAGATAATTTCGTTTCTGCTTTGGGACACAGCTGGATAACCTGCTCGATTATCAGCGCGCAGCATATCGTCGAAAGGACATCGCATAACCTGAGTGTTAATTAAATCTTCTGCACCTACCCGTGTCGATCTGGCTGGAGGCACGATCGATATCTGGCCGCTCTACCTATTTCATCCCGGTGCCAGCACAGTAAATTTCGCTACCTCTTTACGCGCCCACTGCCAAATCGAGACGCGAGACGATGGCCGCATCGTACTTGAATCGCGCGATCGTAAAGTGGCGTTTGAAACTGAGCTTGCCGCTATCGAAGATCTCGCAAGTGAACAACGGCTCGAATTGATTTCCAAGTTAGTCCACTTTTTCAAACCGGAAACCGGTTTCCACTTGATCGCGAATAGCGAAGCGCCGGCAGGTGCGGGAATGGGCGGTTCATCGGCACTCGCGATCGCCTGTATTGGCGCGCTGAACCGGCTAGTTGGAAATCGTTACGACGAAAGCAAGTTCATCGTAATCGCCGCTAATATCGAAACGACCGTCATCAAAGTGCCCGCCGGGTTTCAGGATTATTACTCCGCGCACTATGGAGGCACGTCGGCGATACACTTTGGGACGGACGGCATTAAGCGCGAGGCAATTCACGTTGACGAAAGCGAGCTGGAGCGACGCCTGGTGATCTGCTACACCGGTGAACCACGTCTCTCCGGTACAAACAACTGGGAGATTTTTAAACGGCACATCGACGGCGACTCCGAACTGTTTGAGCTCTTCGACGGGATTCGTGAATCAGCGAAGAGAATGCGCACGGCGCTAATCGGAAACGACTGGCAGGAAGTGAAAGAAATAATGGTCGCTGCATATCCCAAACGGCAGCGACTGGCGCCCGGTGTGACCACCGTGCAGATGCGAACGTTGATCGAGGACGCGCTGGCCAATGGAGCGGAAGCGGCGAAAGTTTGCGGCGCGGGCGGGGGCGGCTGCATCGCGTTTCTGTGTGCTGAGGGGCGAAAGGCTGACGTCGAGCGGGCACTGAATGGTCATGAGGGTGCTGAAGTACTGGATTGGAAGTATTCCCCCGAAGGGCTCATCGTCGAATAGTTCCGACTTCCGAGTTTCGAGCTCCGAATTCCGAGTTCAGAAAAAACTCGAAACTCGAAACTCGAAACTCGAAACTTTTTACAGCATCCACTGCCGTCGATTCTCATAGTATGACGGCGACCGATCCGGATATCTCTTCTTATATTCCTTGTAGCGTGCGTGAAGTTTTTCATACCGGCGATCGGAAGATTCGAGAGGTTTGTGAGGCAATTCCCGCAAGTGGCGTTCGATCTTCGACATATTCCGATCAGTAAAACGCCAATCGTAATTCCCTAAATCGTAAAGCGACGTCAGCCCATAAGCCTTTATGCGACCTGACATGTCGACGTACGGATCGAAATAACTCCACGTTAAATCTCTGAGCGAGCGAAACAGAGGTTTACGCCCGTGCAAACCAATATCGCGAGACCGTCCGATTGATCCCCACAAACCGCGATGTTGAAAAACAAAAATTACATGATCGAGTAGATCTTGCGACTCGAAATCCAGCAGCAGCGGCGGATAACCATGCTGCTCCAGAATCACTGCCGCTCCAACTGCTGCCTCCAGACAATGAGCTTCGTTTCTTTTGATCACCTCGCGAAATGATCGCAGCGTGCCGCCGTTTCGTTCCCAGTTGTAAGGCATCCGGCTGAAGTAACGTTGCACAGCCGCCGGCTCGCGCAACGATTGGATCAAGCCCCACTCGCGCGGCGTAAAGGCGTCTTTGTTTGGGGGACCCGTCATCGGCAAGACGTTTAGCAGATGGTTTTCGGAAACGCAACGAACAGCAATTTTTGGTAGTGACCTAATTTGAAATCCTCTGTGCCTCCTCCGTGTTCTCTGTGTCTCGGTGGTGAGTATTTGCCTAATTGTTATCACCACCGAGACACAGAGTTCACCGAGGTAGCACAGAGAAGAATCGAAATTAGGGCACT
>JBKPNP010000568.1:0-9099 GCA_046732775.1 Acidobacteriota bacterium | reverse complement strand
CGGGTTAGCCTTAATTCCTTGGGAATCGAATCGAAGAGTTCAGCGGCTGAGTTCAGGCCCACTTCGTGAAGCATCTCGGCCCGCTCTTCCGGCGAGTTTGGAATGTAACGCAAGTTTACTCAGTCCCAGCTTTCGTAAAATCTTCGTATTCGGCTGCAGTCAGCATGCTGTCCACTTCGCCGGCGTTCGACATCTGCACGCGTATCATCCAGCCTTCGCCGTAAGGATCGCCGTTAACTTTCTCCGGCGCATCAGCAAGCGTTTCGTTTGTGCCAACAATTTCCCCGGACACCGGTGAGAACATTTCAGAAACCGCTTTCACTGATTCGACGGAACCGAACGATTCGTTAGCGGCAAATTCATCGCCGGTTTTCGGCAGCTCAACGTAAACCACGTCGCCAAGGGAATCCTGAGCGTAGTCAGTAATTCCGACGATGGCGATGTTGCCGTCCACGCGGACCCACTCGTGGTCTTTGCTGTAGTGCAAGTCATCAGGGATGTTCGACATTATTCCTCCGCAGGTACGAATTGAGTCTTGTTCGCTATTTTTCTCGTTTGTAAAAAGGAGTCTTCACGATCCGCGCGCCCACCATGCGACCGCGAACGTCGATTTCGATTTCCTGTCCTTCTTTGGCCGACTCCGCGGGTACGTAAGCCATGCCGATATTCTTTTTCAGGTAAGGGGCCGGACTTCCGGACGTAACCGTACCGACGCGTTCGCCCGCAATCAGCACGTCCTGGCCATCGCGGGCGATACCGCGATCAGTTACTTCAAAACCGACCAGACGCTTTCGCACACCTTCTTCTTTCTGTTTCGCGAGCGCCTCCCGGCCAACAAAGTCGCCTTTGTTCAGTTTGCAGATCCAACCGAGGTTCGCTTCCAACAGGGTGGTGTTCTCGTCGATCTCATGGCCATAGAGCGCCATCGCCGATTCGAGGCGCAGCGTGTTGCGTGCAGCGAGTCCACACGGAAGCACACCGGTGTCGCTGCCAAAGTTTCCGGCGTCGAGCATCTTGTTCCAGATCTGTTCGCCCTTGTCTGCAGCGGCGTAAACCTCGAAACCATCCTCACCTGTATAACCCGTGCGCGAGACGATCGCGCGAACGCCGTCAACGCTGCCCTCGGTGAAGTGGTAATACTTCATGTCGGCGAGCGTCACGTCGGTCAGCTTCTGAAGAATGCCGAGCGCGTCTGGTCCCTGCAGGGCGAGTTGGCAATAATCGGAACTGACGTTCGTCAGATTTGCTGTGCCCTCGGGACGATGAGCCGAAATCCATTCCCAGTCTTTTTCGGTTGTGCCGGCGTTCACGACCAGCAGCAAACGATCCTGGGCAAAACGATAAACCAGTAGATCGTCAACCACGGTGCCGGTAGGCGTCGTTAAGGCGGAGTATTGCGCCTGACCATCGACCAGTTTGGTCGCGTCGTTTGATACGAGAAAGTTAACGACGGCGATCGCGTCAGAACCGCGCACGTCGATCTCGCCCATGTGAGAAACATCAAACAGGCCCGCGTGGTTTCGCGTACGCAGATGCTCTTCGATTGTGCCGGCGGGGTACTGCACAGGCATGTCCCAGCCGCCGAAGTCGACCATGCGCCCACCCATTCGACGATGGACGGCATTGAGCGGTGTTTGTTTTAAGTCTTGAGCGGCGGCAGTCACGCGTTCTTTCAGACGGACTGGGTAGTCCGATTCTGATCAAATTAACTGGTAGAGCAGGGGTAAGCCGCAAACTAACACGCGAACTGCGGTTGGTCAAGCGAGTGGTATCTACGAACGCAGGCTCGGGAGTGAAGGCAAAAAAGATCGTCGCTCTCGCGGTAAGGAAATCTAAAAACTCGTGTCGCGCACATCAACTTTCTGCACGCTAAAAACGACGCGCATCGTGTCCGGACGACGATCGAGTGAAGCTGGAACAAACGCTGCGCTCTGTCGCAATGCCACTTCAAAGTCTGCCAGCATTTGCCGGTTGCGCGGCGCCTGCACTACGTCTGCCAGCGAAGCAGAGCCATTACTGAAGACGTCCGCGATCACGATCATGTCATCAGCTTCCTGCCTGACGTTAGGATGAGGTTGGGTGTAGGAACTGGTCAGCGCCGCCAGCGCACCGCCCGGATTCAAACTGGGCGACTGGGCCGCGTAGGGTGCGCGCAGACTCGAGAAATCTTCTGAGCTCACCGGCTCATTCAAATCGAGGCCACCGCTCGAGCGAAACACCATTACCGTGCTCAGCTGCCTGGAAGCATTCTGCAGGGCCATGAAGTGTGGCACGAGCGCCAGGAACATGGCGGCGAACAAAACTATCGAAGCGAACGAGCCAACGCCATAGGGCATAAGCCGCGGCTCGAGCCAGAGCGCCAATTGCTCAGTGAAGTTTCGGGCGGGCGCTTGCCGGCGTGCGGCGGCTTCTATCAGCAGCGCCGCATTGATCGAGGGCGCGAGATCGGCGGGCGGAGCCGGACGCGTTAATTGGCGAAGACTGCGACTGAGCGCACGAAATTCCGCCACGTGCGCACGACAGACAGGACAACGATCGAGATGTTGTTCCAAACCAGCGCGGACAGGCAGCGGCAATACGTCATCGACAAACGGTGAGATAAGTTCTCTGGTCTCTTCGCAAGTCATAGCGGTAATTCCCATTTTCAGTTTGCGATCACAGACGCTGTTTCATCGTTCATCGCAAATTGCCAACGCTTTGAATGGCCGGCCGACCCCGGCTGCTTCGTTTTAGCAAAAGAAGCACTGCCGATCAGGTCCAACACGAAAAGTAACCTTGTCGAATCGAGCGACGCTTTCAACGGGTTGTTGCTGGCCACGTTTCAAATTCGCTTTCATCTCGAGTTACTCCGAGCGGGTCCCGCCGTTTCTCACTTCTACCCATTTGGCACCGGGTTAAGTTGAGCCGGGGCGGGGCGGCCATTCAAACGATTGCGGAATACTGATTTCGGATTGCGGAGTGGTCACTTACAACCGCCGGTGCGTTAAGCTTTCGAATCCGCATTCCACAATCCTCAATCCTACAGAGCGCCTTCCAACTTCTTGCGCAGTTCCTGGCGACCGCGCGCCAGCCTCGATTTAACCGTTCCCACGTTCGTACCGAGGGTGGCGGCGATTTCCTCGTAAGTGAATCCTTCGATATCACGAAGGACTAACGTCTCCCGATAAGCACGACCAACGCGCTGGAGCGCCGATCGCAACACCACTTCGCGCTCATGCGCGAGCGTCTGCTGTTCGGGGTTGTCGGACGTCTCAGCCAACGTAGCCCCCACCGATTGACCTGATTCCGAAGCCGTCGAATCCAATGACACCGTGGCGTCTCGTCGCCGTCGTCGCCACCAGCGCCAACGGTTGCGGGCTTGGTTGATCGCGATGCGGTAAATCCAGGTTCGCAAATCTGCGTCGCCACGAAAACGATCAATGCTTTGAAACGCGCGCAGAAATGTTTCCTGAGTCAGGTCGCGGGCCTCTTCTGCGTTCTCGGTCAGCCGGTAGAGCAGTCCATAAATCTCACCCGAACGTTCGGCTACCAGTAACTCAAACGCCGCCGCCTCCCCGCGTTTTAGTCTTTCAATGAACTGAACTTCAGCTCGCGGCCGCGTTTCACATGCCTCCATAACGCCGGCCGGTGCAGCCTGCTCTAATTCCATTTGGCGGAGCGCCATTGGCTCCCCGTAGCTCACGTGTTTCTCCCTGGGGACGGAATCGGAGTAGCTGCCGCTCTGAGTCTGACCCAATTACATTCCTGGCCAGACGCGGCTTTAGACACCAGCGGGGTTCCGTTTGTTCCCAATGAATTTTCTAACTTCATTTCGACCACTGTATCTTTCGTTGCCGCCCGGTTTTTCATAGTTGCAATAGACGTAAACGCCTTGCTTGACAAGATTTCCGAGCCGCCTTTACAGTGAGTTTCGCTAATCATACACCTGAAAGAACGCAGTCCTCCAGAAAGACTTGCGAGAAAGAACGAAGTGGCTAAATACAACAAGAAGCGTGCGCGCGAATTACAACACGACAAATTCCGCGATACCGCTGGAAGAATTTTTGACCGGGCGGCCGACAAACTCGAGGGTCAGGGAAGAACGATACTCTACGGACTGCTTGGATTAGTCCTGCTGGCGGTCGTCGTGGGCGTTTACCTGAAGTGGAGTAATCGCAAATCTGAAGAAGCGCGCCAGGCACTTGGCCGAGCGATAGTTGTGGCAACCGCACCCGTGGCGACTGCGTCACCAGCGCCTGGAGCCCCGCCGCCCACATACGCGACCGAACAGGAACGGGCACAACGGGCCGTCGCAGAGTTTGAGAAAGTTGCCGCGAAATATGGCGACCCATACAAAACCGAGGCGCGCTATTTTATCGGCACAAACCTGCTGACCTACGATCGCGACCGCGGGATAAACGAACTTACCGAAGTCAGCAAGAGCAGCGTGACTGAAGCTGCCATGCTCGCGAAGTTCGCCCTCGCGCAGGCTCGCGAGGCGGAAGGGAAGTATGACGACGCCGCGAAGCTCTATTCCGAGTTAGCCGCAGCCAACGGCACCGTGATCACGCCGGAAACCGCAAACGTGCAACTCGCGGGCGCCTATGAAAAACAGGGCAAAAAAGCGGAAGCCGTGGAGCTGTTATTCAACATAGTCGAAGCTTCGCGCAAAGCGAAGGACGCAGACGGTTCACCCTTGCCGGCTTCTTCCGCCGCGCGCGCCGCGAGTGAGAAGTTGCAGAAACTGGACGCCGACCGCTACGCGAAGCTGACTCCGGAACTACCGAACGATTCCCCATTCTGATCTGCGACGCCTTTTGGGATGGACAATCTCACGCATTCACTCGTTGGGCTGAGCTTAGCTAAGGCCGGTCTCGAGAGATTGTCGCCCGGCGCAACCACCTTGTGTGTGCTTGCGGCCAACGCTCCTGACGTCGATGTGGCTGTGCTGGTATTCCGCGGTCGCTGGGATTACCTGCAGCATCATCGCGGGATCACTCACTCAATCGTCGGCGTTTGCCTGCTGACGATTGCGCTTCCAATCGCGTTCTACCTGATTGACCGCCTCATCGCTCACTTCAAAACGCGGCCACCTAAAGTGAAGTTGCCCGGTCTCTTGGTAGCTTCGGCGATCGCAACCGTCACCCACCCCTTTCTCGATTGGACGAACAACTATGGCATGCGTTTCCTGCTGCCCTGGAATCCCAAGTGGTTCTATGGCGACTTCGCCTTTGTCATAGATCCTTACTTCTGGATGGTGCTCGGAGGCGCTGCGTTTCTGCTGACCGCGCGTACCAGGCCGCGCCTCTTCTCGTGGATCGTCTTCGCTCTGCTGCCAACCTATCTCGTCCTATTCGGTTCAGCCGGGAATAATCGTTTAACTAACAACGGCCTGCGTATTTTCTGGATAGTTGCGCTCGTGTTCTTCATCGCGGCCTATCACCTGGAATTCGCGAAGCGTTTTGGTGCGAAGGTAGCGATGGGCGCTCTGGCAGTGATCTCGGTCTACTGTTGTGCGCTTGCCGTAACGCACGCGGTGGCGTTGCAACGCGCGAAAACTCAAGCGGCAGACATCTCAGCGAGCAGGGGGGAACAAGTGCTGCGCGTTGTCGCTATGCCAACGTTGGCAAACCCGACCGCCTGGCTATGTCTGCTGGAAACCGATCGCGCCACGTACAAGTTCAACTTATCGCTTATTGACTTCAAGGAAGCGGCTAACTTCGAGCGATTCGAAAAGCCGACAGCAAAGGCGGCCGTGTTAATTGACGAAGCGGAACGAGATCGACGCGCACAGATATTCATGGGCTTTGCGCGCTTTCCCGGCTTTCGCGTAATCGATGAAAGCTGTGCCATCCAAACTCTCGTCCAGTTCGCAGACTTACGCTACACTGAACCCGGCAACGGCAGAGGCACCTTCTCGCTTGAGTTACCTGTCGATTGCGCGCCATTGAATTAGATGAACGACGCTGACCAACTCGAGAGTCTTAAAGCGCTAACCGAAGTAGCGCGGGAACGCGAACGGCCGCGCAAGGGTGTGCGCCTCGCGAGCGTGCGTGTTTCGCCCGGGCCATACTTTGCTGCTTCGAGCGTCCTAACCTTCGCCTCCGCGCTCCTGATTCGTTCCAACCAGGACCTGGCCGCGCTGCTGGCACTGGCCATAGCCTGGCTAGCTGTTCCCGTCCTCGCGTTGAGCGATCGTGTTGAATTTGACGGAGAGTTTCTGGTGCGCTGTGGTCCCGTCCCGTTTATCGTTCGTTATCTCAGCCGCCGCCGAAAAGAACTGAACATCGCCGACTTCGAGAAGGTTGACACGCATGCGGTCAGAACGCTGAGACGTCGCGGCCGCGTCCGTTATCGCTATCGCACACAGATCGTCGGCAAGAACGCTGAATTCGTGTTTGCGTCGGGTGGTCGCAGCTACCGGCAAATGGTCAGGCAGCTTTTCCCGCTGATTCACGATGACAAGCTCGACCTGCGCACAATCGAGCTCCGCGACTACTTGTGCGAGCCTAAGCCGCTCAATCAGGAAGTCGACGCTTTGCATCTGGCCTCTGCGGAAATTCTTGACGGGGCAAAGCTCGATTTTAAACTTGGCGGAAAGAAGAGTTCGGATGCGGAGAATCCCGAGCCTGCAAAACGTTTGGTTGACGACGAACGCGCCGTGCTGCTTGGCCGGGTGGGAAACAAATTACGCATCGCCGGCCGGCTCAGTGAGGCGCGCGAAGCATTTCGTAGAGCGCTGATTGTTATTCCCCGGGACGGCCGCCTAATTTTCGACTTCGCACGTTTGCTGCGATCGCAGGCAGGTAGTTTGAGTGATCCGAAGTTGCTGTCGCGTGCACGTGCGGCGCTGCGTTTGTCAGCAAAGCGAGCTGAGCGCGAACCGGAATTGTTAGCGCTGGTCGGCGAGAGTTTCCTTGAGTGGGGCGAAACGATGCGGGCGCAGAATAGTTTTCAAAAGGCAATCGAGCTGGAGCCGCGAAACTTCAGAGCGCGTATTGGCCTCGCGAACCTGGCGCTGCGTCAGGGCAAGCTCGCCCACGTTATTCATCAGTATCGCGACGCCGCCGCCGCCGCGAGCGACCTTGCGCTCTCCCGGCACGCTGGCAGGGAAGCCGAGTATTACGCGCGTTTGAACGAAGATGACGACTACCTGGTGACGGAACTACGCCGGATAAACTGGCTACAGCATTCGCTGAAGGTGCGTCGTCTGGCGGGACGGGTGACTAATGTCAGCATCCTGGTCGCATTGGTAGCGCCGTATGTTGAGGAATCGATCGCCGGCCCGTGTTGGTATCTCGCGACTTCATCACTAATTGCCTGGATGACGAGTCTCGTCGGGATTCGGCTGCTGGCAAAACGTAGGACACCCCGCCTCGCCACCTAGGTAGTAGCTCCTCCACTGCGGGTTACGCTGACTGGCTTAGAACAACCTGCGGTGATCAAACCGATCAATCGCTGATTATCTATTTCACCATTGCTTTGCTCTCAGTCCGCGGGGCGGACGCCAGCTTGAAGCCTGGGGCGCGAGCCCCAGGTTCGCGTCAAGAGCGATCACTAGGCCGCGGCTAGGCTATCACCGTTCGTCGGCTCGCCGGCTTTTGCAGCAAAGCCGTCCGGTCACCTAAGTTGTTCTGGTTTTGGCTGAACCCTTAGCAGGCTTGCGTGCACCCTTGCCCGCTGTTTTGTCAGCCACTGCGGACGCTGCCATGACATCGCCTGCGGGCTGAATCGTCCGCGCCTCTTGTTCCGATCGTGAAGCAACGGCCGCAGTTTGCGAGGGTTCCGGATTCAACAACATATCCCAGCGATAGCGAGATGTTTGCCGTGGTTCACGAAGTCGCTTGAAGACGAGGTCCGTCACCGCGTTCGCGATCCAGTTGTGATAAAACTCGCCCACAGACGCGAGCTCGGCGTCAGGCGCCGGATTCATGAAGTCGATCGCGTAAGGGATTCCGTCCTTAATGGCAAACTCCACCGTGTTGAGGTCGTAACCGAGTGCCGTGCACAAAGTGCGAACGTCACGACGAACTCGATCGGCCAGCTCCGGCGCCAGATAGTCGGGATTGTGAATGTACTGTTCACCCGAAAGATATGGCTTCCGCGGATCGTAAGCCATGATCATTACTTCTTCCTGGCCGACGCAGTAACAGCGAACGAACTGATCGAAGTCGATTCCTTCCTGCAGTGTCATACAAAGCGTGTTGGTCTGATCGTATTCTTTCAACAACTCTTCGAGCGAGTTTATCTTCGAGACGTTCTTCCAGCCGCCGCCGTCGAAAGGCTTCAGGAAAGAAGGGAAGCCGACGTAATCGGCAATGCCCTGCCAATCGACCGGGAACTCGAGATTGCGCAGACTCTCGCTGACGATGCCCGTCATGTAATCCTTCTGCGGCAACAGGACGGTTTTGGGAACGGCGACACCGAGCTTTCTGGCAAGTGAGTAATTAAAGAACTTGTCGTCAGCCGACCACCAGAACGGATTGTTGATAATGACTGTGCCTTCCAGCGCCATGCGCTTCAAGGTGGCGCGATAGAAGGGCACCTCGTGAGAAATGCGGTCGATCACGAGGTCGTATTGCGGCGGCGCGTCGTGTCGTATGCCGCCGAGTTTTATGTAGTCGGCCGTTACTTCTCCCTGGCCGCGTTCATTAATGTTTCGAATAAGGGCCTCAGGAAACGTTTTTTCCCGGCCCACTAGAATGCCTACCTTCTTCATGAGTCATCCGTCCTGTTGATCGTGATTTGAAACACGGTTCGCGTCGTTCAGCGACACGCCCTACTGCTCGGATTTCTGCTACTTTTGAAACCAAGGAGACTACGATTTAACGGGAATGGATGTCAATTTGGCAATTGCCTCATGGGGCAGTAGCCCGACAGTAATGGAGGCTACGATGCCACTCAACTTCGTCGCCGGGTCCCCCCTCGCAATGACTCACGAGAGTTGCGCTCAGCGTAGCCCTCCATCACTGTCGGGTACTCCCGGACCGACTTGAGCGACATTGCGATGAGGGCGTAAAGGCATCTGACTGCGCTCTATTTCGCATCAATCACAGGTTGACCGAGTTTTAGAGGCTGTTATGTTACAATCCGCCCGCTCGGTCACAGCTTTCTCCCTTT
>JBKPNP010000567.1:0-1241 GCA_046732775.1 Acidobacteriota bacterium | reverse complement strand
GAGGATCTCGAAGCCATCAAACGCGAAGTGCCGAGCGTGGCGATGGTCTCGCCGACGGTAAATTCGAGGACGCAACTCGTGTCCGGCAACATGAACTGGAACACAAACGTCCAGGGAGTCAGCGAGCAATATCCGGAGGTGCGTAAGTGGACGATCCAAAGCGGCAGTTTCTTTACTGACGCTGACGTGCGCTCAGCGGCGCGTGTAATCGTGATCGGTCAGACGATTGGTGACAATCTGTTTCCCGGAATGGATCCGGTCGGACAAACGCTGCGGGTTGCAAACCTGCCGTTCCGAGTAGTCGGCGTGATGGCGCGCAAAGGACAAGACCAGCAGGGACGCGATCAGGACGACATCTCGTTTGCCCCTTACACGACGGTGCAAAAGAAAGTGCTGGGCAGTCCGCGTTTGCAGGTTGCATACGCGTCGGCAGTTTCTCAGGATGCGACTTACACGGCACAGGAGCAGATCACCGAACTGCTTCGGCAGCGACATAAGCTCGGGGCCAACGAGCCAAACGATTTCACGGTTCGGAACATGACCGACATCGCCGAAGCCGCAAACGAAACCAACAACACCATGACGATCCTGCTTGCTTGTATCGCGAGCGTTTCGCTGCTGGTTGGCGGTATCGGCATTATGAACATCATGCTCGTTTCAGTGACCGAGCGTACACGCGAGATTGGCATTCGCATGGCGATTGGCGCGCGTTCGTCAGCGGTGCGTTACCAGTTTCTGATCGAATCTATTGTGCTCAGTCTGACGGGTGGATTCATTGGAATCGTGCTCGGCGTCGTAATTTCAGTCTCGATCCCCAAATTGCTCGGATGGCCGACGCTCGTATCCAGCCTCGCAATCATCGGCTCGGTAATCTTCTCGGCCGCCGTCGGCATCTTTTTCGGTTACTACCCCGCCCGCAAAGCTGCGGCCCTCGATCCAATCGAAGCGCTGCGGTACGAATAATTCAAAAGTTTCAAGTTTCAAGTTCGAAAGAGCGGGGCAGGCCCCCTTCCTTACCGAGAGACTATGAACTTGTCGCTGCCTTCATCCTTGAAAGACTTTCAAGCGAACAAAGGTGGCGACAACTGAGTTGTCTCCAGGTCGGGAAGGTGGCCTGCCCCCGCTTCTTTTCCTTCCCAGTCTCCGCAGTGGAACTGAAACTGCTTACTTCATTGCACAATGGCGACATCGCGGAAAAACCCGCGCAGAAATTTGCCCTGGTGGCTCGAGGACCAGTCGGA
>JBKPNP010000566.1:0-1392 GCA_046732775.1 Acidobacteriota bacterium | reverse complement strand
TGAGCGCGACTGAATTTCTGCTGATCCTTTTCATGGCATTCATCGGCGGAGCGTATGCCGACTTCATCGACAAGCGGCGGATGTTGCGACTCACGGAAGTCGGTCAAACGATTGTCACCGCGATCTTGATTGCCAACGCGCTCCTGCCGCGTCCGCACGTTTGGCTGTTGTTTGTTTGTGCGGCGCTGCACGCCGGTCTCACCGCGCTGCAGCGTCCGTCCTTTGAATCGCTGTTACAAAAAATTGTGCCGCTGGAGTTGATGGCTGCAGTAAGCGCGCTCAACTCGCTGCGCTACAACCTGACCACCATCATCGGCCCGTCGATAGCTGGAATAATTCTGGCGCGATACGGCGCCGGCATTGCTTACAGTATTGATCTGATCACGTTCGTCTCATCGCTCATTGCCGTGTTCATGATTCGTGCCGCACCCGCAGCCGCACAGCTTGGAGACCGTCCAAGTTTACGTTCAGTCGGCGAAGGTCTAACTTACGCCTGGCGCCGCAAAGAAATTCTCGGGACGTATCTGATCGACATGAACGCGATGTTCTTCGGAATGCCGTCTGCCCTGTTTCCCGCAATGTCCGCGCAATTCGGCGCCGGCACCGTGGGCTTCTTCTACGCGGCCCCATCGGTAGGCGCGCTGGTCGCCACGGTAACGTCCGGTTGGGCCACGAAGGTGAACCGGCATGGACTGATCGTCGCGGTTGCAGCTGGGTTCTGGGGTGTCGCGATCATCTGCTTTGGGTTCGCGCAGAATCTCTATGTGGCCTTGTTCTTCCTCGGGTTGGCCGGCGCTTTTGACATGATCAGCGCCGTCTTTCGCATGACGATCTGGAGCCAGACAATTCCACATTACCTGCGCGGGCGGCTGGCGGGTTTGGAACTGATCAGTTATACCTCCGGACCAAAGTTGGGTGACGCGGAAGCCGGCATTGTGGCAACGCTCTTCTCTGTCCGCACGTCGATTGTTTCGGGCGGCATTTTTTGCGTAGTCGGCTCGGCGTTAATTTCCTGGCTGATTCCGGAATTCATCCGGTATCACGGCGCTGCCGGCATCAGGCAGAAGGAGTTGGAAGAAGCGATGCGCGAAACGGAAGCAGCAGCGTTACTCGTTGATTGAGGTCCCCCATGATCAAAAAACTTCTGAAGCTACTAGTCGCTCTGCTGGCTGTAGCCATCATTGCATTCACAATATTCTGGTTTTCACGGCCTGCAGATCTATCTTTCGAACCCTACCGCGCAAGTTATCCTAACTCGAGCTACAGCCACTTCACTGACATCGGCGGCGTTCGCATGCATTATCAGGAAAAAGGCAACGGCACACCTCTCATCCTGATCCACGGCTACACTTCGTCGAATTATTCATGGAAAGACGTGTTTGAGCCGCTTTC
>JBKPNP010000565.1:0-5511 GCA_046732775.1 Acidobacteriota bacterium | reverse complement strand
CTTCGTCAGCCGATTTGTACTTCGCGGTTTTCAACGTTTGCGGTGTTTGTCCCAATCGCTGGGCGACCGCTTCAGCAAACTCCTTCGTGCCGACTTTCTGTTTGCTCTTACCCTCTTCGTAAATATCGTAGGTGTGAATTCCATCTTCGAGCGTTCGCAGCCAGGCGTTGTGCACGCGTGCGGCTTCATCGGTTAGACCGACGTGAACCAGCATCATTACCGCGCCCAGCAGCAACCCGGACGGGTTCGCCAAATTTTGCCCGGCACGGCGCGGCGCCGATCCATGAATCGCTTCGAACATCGAAACGTGCTCGCCTATATTTGCTGAACCCGCCAGGCCAACCGAGCCGGCAATCTGCGCGGCCACGTCAGACAGCACGTCGCCGTAAAGATTCGGCATGACAATGACATCAAAGGCCTCAGGTGTATCAGCTAACTTGGCGGCGCCGATGTCGACGATCCAGTGTTCGTTCTCAATGTCGGAATATTCCGTCGCAATCTCGTCGAACACTTTGTGAAACAGACCGTCAGTCAGCTTCATGATGTTGTCTTTCGTGAAGCAGGTGACCTTCTTGCGATTGTTGCGGCGTGCATACTCGAACGCATAGCGCACG
Organism: Acidobacteriota bacterium; assembly: GCA_046732775.1. Taxonomy (GTDB): domain Bacteria; phylum Acidobacteriota; class Blastocatellia; order Pyrinomonadales; family Pyrinomonadaceae; genus PSRF01. The sequence goes on along the minus strand of JBKPNP010000565.1, from coordinate 4,897 downwards.
ATCCGTTCAGAGCCCGGACGTGAAATCAGTTTCAGGCACTGCATCACCTGTTCGGTCTGCCGGTGCTCGATGCCGGCGTAAAGGTCTTCCTCATTTTCACGAACGATCACGACATCCATTACCGGATGTTTGGTGTCGACGAACGGATGGTAGGAAACACAGGGACGAACGTTGGCATACTGGCCAAGCGTCTTGCGCACCGTCACGTTCAGGCTCTTGAAGCCGCCGCCTTGCGGAGTTGTGATAGGCGCTTTAAGGAAGACTTTGGTGCGCCGCAACGAATCCCACGAGCTCGGTTCGATGCCTGAGCTGTTGCCCGCCAGATAAACCTTCTCGCCGATGTCTATGGTGTCGATGTCCAGATTCGCCCCGGCCTCTTTCAGGATATGAAGTGTGGCGGCCATGATTTCCGGGCCGATGCCATCGCCGTGCGCCACGGTAATTGGGACAGATTTAGACATAGGGAAAGCAGGCCTTTCGCGAAATAGGAAATTGGAAGGAAGCAATATATTCCATCGCGCGCGCGACAGGCAAACTTCACGAATGTTTGATAGCGTCGCAATTTGGGTCTTCCTCTGTGCGTCCTTTGTGATCTTTGTGTCTCTGTGGTGACTTCACCGTGCAAAGATCCACCACAGAGACACCGAGGTCACAAAGGCAGCACAGAGGTGTTGAATTGACCTCATTCGCCAAAACTTGAACTAGAAACGGCGGCTGAGGCATACTTACCGCCGTCAAGTTCCTGCTCTCGCGCATCAGTGGTTGACTGCGCCTGTCCGTGATCGTGAAGCGACCCGCGTTCGGCTGAGGAGAGAGTTAGGCAATTGTTAACTGGTTGGAAGCCGCTCTCGCAGTTTAGAGCAACGGGCTCGTCGCGATTCGCGAAGAAGAGGTCAAGTAGATCCCCGCTTGAGTCTTGCGATTTAATCCTGCCCGCGCTTCATACGACACAAAGGATAGAAAAGAAATGGGTACGAAACTTTATGTGGGAAACCTCTCGTTCCGCACTACGAGCGAGGAGTTGCGCGAAGCGTTCGGTGCAGTGGGGACAGTGGAATCTGCGTCAGTGATCGAAGATCGCGATACCGGGCGCTCACGCGGTTTTGCCTTCGTCGAGATGGCAACTGCGGAAGAAGCGGCGGCGGCGATTGAACAGTTCAACGGCAAGGAGTTCGGTGGTCGCAATCTTACGGTAAACGAAGCAAAGCCGAGAGCCGATCGTGGCGGACGCGGTGGCGGTTACGGCGGCGGCCGCGGCGATTACGGCGGCGGCAGTGGCGGCGGCGGTGGATACGACCGCGAGCCGCGCTGGTAACAAACAACAGTGATGAGTGATGAGTAATGAGTGATGAGCAGTTTGCCGTTGCGGCGCATGCTCGTCCTTCAGTTACTCATCACTCATCACTTTCGTAACCCTTTTCCCTTTTACCCCGTTTTATGCCCCGTTCTTATTTCCGGGCGGCAGGCGTGATCGTCAGCTTCATTCGCTGACCGGCGCGCATTAATTCAACTTCATATTCCTGCCCTGCCTTCATCTCTCCCAACGCGAAGGTGTAGTCGTAGACGTTGCGAATCTCGCGGCCAGCGAGCTTGACGATCTTGTCGCCGGCTTTTAGACCGGCCGCAGCGGCGGGAGAATTCTCACGCACTCCATCCAGTAACAAGCCATCATTTGAGTCTGCGTAATTCGGAATCGTTCCGAGGTACACGCGAAAGCCCGTCGAGCGTCCGGTCGAATCGCTCTTCGCGAGCGTGTAAGTGGGTCGCTTGTCTCCAGCGTCGAGGTCCTGGACGATGCGCGCGACAAACTCAACCACGCGTGCTTCGTCAGCGTAATTAATCTTGTCCGCAGTGTCTGACGGCTTGTGATAGTCGTCGTGCGTGCCGGTCCAGAAGAACAGCACCGGAATTTGTTTTGCGTAAAACGACGAGTGATCGCTCGGGCCGAATCCGTCTTCGTTGAGGGTCAGGGTAAATTGTTTGGCAGTGTCGCTGGTAACGATGGGCCGGCCATTCGCCGCAACCACAATCGGATAACCCGCCGCGTGGGAGCTTGTGCCGGCAGTGGCGGAGACTGTGGTGCCGAGGGCGCGATTCTGCGCATCAACGATTGCGCGCCACTGCTGAGCCGTGCCAACGCCGCCGATAATCAACTTGTTGTCTTTCATCCGTCCAATCATGTCCATGTTGAGCATGGCCACCGTGTTCGCAAGCGGCAGGATGGGATGATTGACGTAGTAATTTGAACCCAACAGCCCTTCCTCTTCGCCGCTAAAAGCAATGAAGACGATCGTGCGGCGAGGTCGCGAACCGGTGGAGGTAAACATCCGTGCGAGTTCCAACACGGCCGCCGTTCCCGAGGCGTTGTCGTCCGCGCCGTGATGTATCTCACCTTCGCGTTGCGCGAGGCTGCCTTCACCGCCGAGGCCGAGGTGATCGTAGTGCGCACCGACAACGATGACTTCATTTTTAAGAACTGGATCCGCGCCATCGAGAATGCCGACCACGTTATAGGCGGCGCCCTCACGACGCACTACGTCGGTTGAAAGCGAAATCGTTAGTCCACCAAGTGCCAGGCTGCGAATCGTACCTGACGTAGAACTGGATGGCTGTTCAGCCTTTGCCTGTGCTTCCAGCGTTGCCAGGGTTTCTTTTGCGTCGCTTATCGAACCGAAAAGTCTGGCAGCGGCCAGCCTGGAAATGACAGCGACGGGTAGTCCCGCATCTCCGGCACTGTTGTCGTAACGAAGCTGCGCCAGTCGATCCTGTTTGAGATCGTCTTCCCGGGCGATCACCAGCAGGGCGCTGGCGCCGGCGTTGCGCGCCGCGATTGCCTTCCAGCGGATATCTTCATAGCGAGCAAACTGTCCATGCGGATTATCGCCGTCAGGGGTTCCCGACAGAGCGATAGCTATCGCGCCCTTCAGGGAGCGGCCGCCATAATTGTCGTACTTCTGTTCCGCCGCCGTGATGCCGTAACCGACGTACTCGTATCTTGCTTTCTGAACCCGGCTGTTTGACGAAAACCCGAGCGGCATCCAGGCATCGCCAACTGCTAACGACATAATGTCATCAGCGCGGCCCGGGTTAAGCAACAGCTGATTGCCCGTGCCGAGCGAGACGCCGGACACATAGGGAAACTTCTGCAGGTAGCGGTTCGGCGAATCGGCTTCAAGTATCGACATGCCGGCGGTGTCGTGGCCAATACTGCGCCGCAAACCGTAACGCGAGAATTTCCGTGCGATGTATTCAGCGGCAAGCGTGGATCCGGTGGTAGCGGTTCGGCGTCCTTCGAGTTTGTCTGAGGCGAGAAACTCGATGTGCGCGTGCAGGCGTTCGACGCTGGGAGCGCTGGTGGTTTGTTGAGCCAGGGCAACGCTGAAAGCGAGTGAGACGAGGAGAACAGAGGCGAAAAACTTACGATGCATAAAAACCTCTCTGGATAGTTAAGGGAGCGGGGGCAGGCCCCTTTCCTGACTGCGAGACTGCTGGGAGTCGCGATTCTTTATTGGTTGAGAGTCTGCCGCCGGCTAATACAACTCCAAGTTTGTTCAGCTCAGGGTCAGGAAGGGGACTTGCCCCCGCTCTTTCTCACTCAACCCAGTCAGCGATGAACACATTCGTATCGCCGCGCGACGCAGCATTCCGATTTGAAGCGAACACGAGCTTCTTACCATCCGGCGAGAACATAGGAAAACCGTCGAACGTTTCGTTGAATGTGATGCGTTCGAGGCCACTGCCGTCGCTGTTAATTTTATAGAGATCGAAATTTCTTCCTTTCGGATCGTCCATGTTAGAAGCAAACATGATTCGCTTATTGTCGGGGAAAAAATAGGGAGCGAAGTTCGCTTTGCCGTTCCGCGTCACCTGCCGCTTGTTCGAACCGTCGGCGTTCATCACCCAAATCTCGAGCGTTGTCGGGCGAATCAAGTTCTGGCGCAACAGAGTCGAATAGTCAGCCTTATCTTTTTCCGTTTGCGGATGATAAGCGCGATAGACGATCTGTTTGCCGTCGGGGGACCAGAAAGGGCCGCCATCGTAACCGAGTTCATTTGTCAAACGACGCACGTTCTTGCCGTCAGCGTTCATGGTGTAGATGTCGAGGTCGCGGTCGCGCATCGACGTGAAAACGAGTTTGCCGTTTTTGGAAATGGTGGTCTCCGCATCGTAGCCGGCGGTGGTTGTTAACTGCCTCAAATCAGAGCCGTCGGGTTTCGCGGTGAAAATATCGAACGACGAATAGATCGCCCAAACGTATCCTTTGGAAAAATCCGGACGCTCAGGACACTGCTTACTACCCAGATGCGTCGAGGAGTAAAGAACGCGATTGCCACTCGGAAAAAAGTAGGAACACGTTGTGCGGCCTTCGCCGGTGGAGATAAGGCGGGCGCCACTGCCATCGACGTTCATCGTGTAAATCTGATCACACTCACGCCCATCGCGCGTCGATTGAAAGATCAACTGTTTGCCGTCAGCTGAAAAATAGGCCTCGGCATTTTCGCCGCCGAAGGTGAGTTGTTTGATGTTTTGCAAGTGCTTCTCAGACGGCAGTGATAGTTGCTCGCCCGAACGGATAGAGGAACTCGAGCGAGCGGATGTTAAGGCCAGCAGCGACACGATCGCGCAGGTAAGAAGCAGGGCAAAGTTTGTTATGAATTTGGTTTTCATTTGGGTAGCCTGCGCAGCAGGCGTAAGCATAAAGCCTGGGGCGTGAGCCCCAGGTTATTCGCACAAGGATTTCTACAAGCCCGCGAACGCGGGCGACAGAACAGGTCTGAATTGCGCAACGGCTGGCGCCCATTTCATGGGCTCGCAAAATTCTTTGATGCCGCGCACCTGGGGCTCACGCCCCAGGCTCTACGCTTGCGCCTGCTTCGCAGGCTTGAGCCGCTGTCTA
>JBKPNP010000564.1:0-2090 GCA_046732775.1 Acidobacteriota bacterium | reverse complement strand
TTTCAAGCAGAAGACGGCATACGAGATAAGAGAGGTGGTCTCGTGGGCTCGGAGATGTGTATAAGAGACAGGTTCCACTCCGAGCAGTTCGAAACAAATCGCGGCGCCAACAACATCAATGATCGCGTCCAGCGCGCCGACTTCATGAAAATGAATCTCGTCGACGGGAACGTTATGGACGTGCGCCTCAGCTTCTGCCAGCCGTGAAAAGACTTGCGCCGCGCGATTTTTTACGGAGACAGACAATCGCGAGCCGTTAATTATTTCAAGGATGCCCGACAGATGCCGGTGAGCGTGTTCGTGTGCCGTGCTAACGCGCGCGTAAGTCGCACTGATGCCTGAACGGTCGACGCTTTCGAATTCAACCGCGTAACCATCGACGCCGAGCAGTGCCAGTTGTTTTTTGAAACTATCGGCGTCAACGCCCGCGGCGATCAACGCGCCGAGGATCATGTCACCGCTGGCGCCCGCGAAGCAGTCGAAATAGAGAGTCTTCATAAGTAGGACAGACTTCGCTGTCTGTCACTGGGTCCGATTTGCTGTGATTATTTGTTCGATGGTAGCAGAGCGTGCGGCGAAAGTGTCAAGCAGCTCAACAGTTTGGATTGTGTCGAGTCCGGTTTGGTAACGCAAACTGTTAGTTTGCGTCTGCGTTGAATGCCATGCAGCCATCGCAAACTAACAGTTTGCTTTACAAATCGTGCGTCGAATGCCGAGCAGTTCAACGGTTGGATGGTGTCGAGTCCGGTTTGGTAACGCAAATTGTTAGTTTGCGTCCGCGTTGAATGCCATGCAGCCATCGCAAACTAACAGTTTGCTTTACAAATCGTGCGTCGAATGCCGAGCAGCTCAACAGTTGGATTGTGTCGAGTCCGGTTTGGTAACGCAAACTGTTAGTTTGCGTCCGCGTTGAATGCCATGCAGCCATCGCAAACTAACAGTTTGCTTGGTAGTGACCTAATTTGAAATCCTCTGTGCCTCCTCCGTGTTCTCTGTGTCTCGGTGGTCAGTATTTGCCCTAACTTTCATCACCACAGAGACACAGAGTTCACCGAGGTAGCACAGAGAAGAATTGAAATTAGGGCACTACCGTTTGCTTTACAAATTAGGCTCGAATTCGCCCGCTACGTTATACTCTCCACTTTTGCAGCCACCCGTGTTTTCCACAAGACAGGATCATACTTGAGCCTAACTGAGATACAGGATCGTTTGAAGCAAGCCACACGCGCCGCGGCGCTGGAACTGTTCAGCGTCGAGGTTGAACAGTTGAGCGCGGAGACGCCGCCGCGTCCGGAGTTGGGCGATCTCGCTTTCCCGGTTTCCTTCGAACTCGCCAAACGGATCAAACAAGCCACTGGCGAGAAAACTAACCCCCGCGCGATTGCTGAACAACTCAAGTCGAAACTCGAAACCTCCGACGAGATCTCACGCGTCGACGTGGCCGGCGCCGGTTACCTGAACGTCTTTTTTGATCGCGGCAAGTTACTAACGAGCTTCGCCCCGGAATCCCCCGTCACCGACTCAGCTTCCGTTCCTGATCGCCCGAAGAAGATGGTGGAACACACGAGCATCAACCCGAACAAGGCCGCACACATCGGACATGTTCGCAATGCGGTGCTGGGCGATACGTTTGTCAGGATCCTGCAACAGGCGGGTGAGCGCATCGAGGTGCAGAACTACATCGATAACACCGGCGTGCAGGTGGCGGATGTTGTAGTCGGGTTTATGCAGATTGAAAAGATGTCGCTCGAGGATATTAAGGCGCTCGACGCCGGTCTGCCAGCCGGTCATACATTTGACTATTACTGCTGGGATCTCTACACGCGCGTCGGGCTTTTCTATCGCGACGGTGACGCAGCGGCGACGCCTGACCCGGACTTGTTGAAGTTGCGCACGAATGTCCTGCACGCGCTCGAAGAAGGAGACAATGAAGTCGCCCGACTCGCTGATTACGTCGCCACCCGCAACGTCGAATGCATTCTCGATTCAATGGAGCGACTCGGCATTCGCTACGACTTATTGGCGCGGGAGTCTGACATCCTGCACCTGCATTTTTGGGATCGTGCGTTTGAGTTGATGAAGGAAGCTGG
>JBKPNP010000563.1:0-5925 GCA_046732775.1 Acidobacteriota bacterium | reverse complement strand
AGTTTTACCAACACGCCTGCCTGCGGCACGTAAAAGCCGGAGAGGTATCCGGCGAGTTTGCTGCCGAATGACGAGGCCAGGAACCAAACGCCCATCATTATCCCGACGAGTTTCACCGGCGAAAGCTTGGTGACGGTGCTGAGGCCAACCGGGCTGAGACACATCTCGCCAACTACTTCGAGAAAGTAGAGGCCAACTAGCCACAACGGGCTAATCCGTCCGTAGGCTGTCATTGACACTGCCGGGACAAGCAGACAGTAAGCCAGACCGATGAACATCAGCCCGAGCGCGAACTTAGCCGGACTCGATGGCTGGCGCTTGCCGAGTTTCAACCAGAGATAAGAAAAGATCGGCGCGAGTGTGATCACGAATGCCGGAGTGCACGATTGCAGAAAACTCGACGGGAACTTCATGCCAAAAATTTCCGTGCGCACCAGATCCTTCGCGAGCAGATTCAGGCTGGCGCCCTTTTGCTCGTAAGCCGCCCAGAAGAGAATCGTGAACAGGAAAAACACAAAGATCGCGCGGACGCGTTTCCATTCGGCTGGGGTCAACTGCGAGGTAGCTTTCGGCTGACGTGCTGCCATCACCGCGGAAGCGATCGCGATGCCCAAAGCGACCGTGCCGAGAATTATTCCACCGCCCGCGAAATACCAAATCCACGCGAGCACGTAGGCAAACAACCAGGACAAACCCGCGCCCATCTGTCCGCGGTACATTTGTCCGAGACCGGGAACGATCAAGCTGAGCAGCACCGCAATGATCGGGTTGGACTTACGCGGAGGAACCCCCGGCTCGCGCTGCGCCGCAGTCTCCTCCTTTTGAATCGGTTCGTCTAAAACAGTCCGGCTGAGATCGGGCAGGCGGTTTTGATTGATGAGATAAATGATAAGTCCCAGACACATGCCAACGCCGGCCGCGCCAAAACCCCAGTGCCAGCTCGTCGCGACATCGAAGCCCATCGAAGCGACAAAGCGTTTGAAGCTTTCGCCCTGTGCGAGGTAGCCGCAAACAAACGGCGCGGCGAACGCACCGAGGTTGATGCCCATGTAGAAAATCGAGAACCCGCTGTCGCGTCGCGGATCGTCTTTCCCGTAAAGACCACCGACCATGGCGCTGATGTTTGGTTTGAGCAGGCCCGTGCCGAGCGCAATCAACACCATGCCGAGATAAAAGAACGTCAGTGAAGGTGCGACCATCGAGAAGTGGCCCAGCGCAATGATGGCCCCGCCGACGAGCACAGCCAGGCGCGTGCCCAACCAACGGTCGGCAATCATGCCGCCGGGCAGTGCCGTGAGGTAAACCGACATCGTGTAAGTTCCGTAAATCGAGGCGGCGTGTTTGGTGTCAAACCCGAGTCCTCCCTGCGCGGGCGTGGCCACCATGTAGAGCACGAGGATCGCGCGCATGCCGTAGTAACTGAAACGCTCCCACATCTCGGTGAAGAACAGGGTCGCGAGACCGCGCGGGTGACGACCTGCTTTGACTGGCGCGTTCGTTGGTAACCGGCTATCTAGTGTTGCCATAGAAATGTCGGTTGCTCCATTAAAACTGAATTGTGGAAAGCTGAATGCCCAGGGGTGGCGAACGAAGAACGATGCGCTTTTATCCGAAATCGACGCGTGTGTAAAGAAAACGGGCCCTGTCGTAGCGCAAACTGTTAGTTTGCGTCCGGGTTGAGCGAAACCCAAAACAACGCAAACTAACAGTTTGCGCTACAGATTACGTCACTAGTTCGTCAACCTTCAGGAGATCAGCCGCGCTAACAGAAACGCCGCGCCGGCCGCTGCACTGCCAATCAACGCCGTCTGCAATGCGCTTCGCATGGGCCGCGTGCCGGTGAACCGTCCTTTAATAAATCCGAAGATGAAGAGCGTCGCGAGCGTCACGCCAATCGACCAGAAGAGCGCGGCGGTTGTATCACGCGTAAACATATACGGCGCGAGCGGCACGAACCCTCCCGCTGCATAGGCGCCGCCAATCGTAACTGCACTCGTCAGCGCACGCTTCGGATCGGGACGTTCCAAGCCGAGTTCGAAACGCATCATGAAGTCGATCCACTTCTTCGGTTGCTTGCGCAAGGCTTCAACGATCGGCCACGTTTCTTCAAGCGTTAGCCCGTACTCCTGAAACACCTCAGCGACTTCCCGCATTTCTTCGTGCGGAATTTCGGCGACCTCGCGTTTTTCGCGTTCGCGTTCTTTCGCATAATGTTCGGCGTCGCTCTTGGCAGCGAGATAACCACCAAGGCCCATGGCGATCGAGCCGGCAGCAATTTCGGCGAGTCCAGCTGTGACGATGATTGCGGTCGGGTTCGCAGCGCCCTGCAAACCACCCGTCAGTCCGGCAGCCAGCGCAAAGGGCACTGTCAAACCGTCAGACATGCCAATGACGATGTCTCTGACGACGTCGCTGGCAGTGAAGTGCCGTTCAGTATGTGGCGTTTGCGGCATGCATGATCCTGGAAGCTAACGGAGCTGGGTGGAACGTGGCAGTCATCGTATTCGATCTGAGAGCGCTTTAGAAATGCGCCGTGCTCAGCGACGAATACCAGTATGATTGCCGCATCGGACCGCGGGAGTCGCGCCCGCAATGAGCGCCAAGCGCGAAAAATGTCCGACAAGCTTCAGCTTGTCGTTTAAGAGCGACAAAATAAAGTTCGTCGGACAAATGCGGGTGGGACGCCCGCGGTCCCAAAGCGGCGGAAAATTCTGTCTCAATAAATAGGGGGCTGTCGCAAAATGGACTGGCGTGTCTTTCTTACAACGTTCGGCGTGATTTTTTTGGCAGAGATGGGAGATAAAACCCAACTCGCGGCGATGACAATGTCAGCCCAAACAGGTAAACCCTGGGCGGTGTTCCTCGCGGCGGCCGTCGCGCTCACTGCTGTTTCCGCGATTGGCGTTATCGCCGGATCTTTACTCGGCAACTACCTGCCGCTGATCTGGATCAAGCGGGCGGCCGCGGTCGCCTTCATCGTCATCGGCGTCTTGATTCTTGCCGGTAAATTTTGAAAGATGTCCTGCTCGTTTGATCGATGGCTCAACACTCCAGCGACTTTCTCGGGACTGAACGATTTCGCATCCGACGGCGGCTAGGCTCCGGCGGCATGGGTGTCGTTTACGAAGCCCACGATGTCGAGACCGACAAAGTAGTGGCTTTGAAGACACTCACGCGCGCCGAAGCCTCTCACATCTCGCGTTTTAAAAACGAATTTCGTTCGCTGGCAGACGTCTCGCATCCCAACCTCGCTTCGCTCTACGAATTCATGTCAGACGGGCAGTACTGGTTCTTCACCATGGAGCTGGTGCAGGGCTCAAACTTTCTCGAGTACGTTCGCCCGGGATACGAGGCCGCGCCGGTGCAGTCGTCGCGCACCTCGACCCTGCGTAAAACAGCAAGCGCCAGTAAAGAAGTGTTGGCTGACTACGAAGCGGAAACGAAGCAGTTGGACTCCGTGAAAGACCATCATGTTTTGAATTCGCTGCCGGAAACTCCGCAGGACCCCGCCCTCGCTCAGGCAGATCTGGATGTCAATTATTTGCACGTTGCCCTGAGACAACTTGCCGAGGGGTTGCACGGATTGCATGAGATGGGCAAGTTGCACCGCGACATCAAGCCCTCCAACGTGTTGGTGACGAAGGAAGGCCGCGTCGTCATCCTCGACTTCGGTTTGGTGGCGCAAGTTGAAGACAAGGAGCTTCACGACAGCGTCACCCTCGCCGGAACGCCCGATTACATGTCGCCTGAGCAGGGTGCGCAACTGCCGATTTCGCGGGCCAGCGACTGGTACAGCGTAGGTGTGATGTTGTATCAGGCGCTCACTGGACGGCTGCCGTTCGCGGGCAAGTTTTTCGAAGTGATGATGAACAAGCAGAACTTCGACCCGCCTGCGCCGTCCGACATTGCGCGAAATGTTCCGCCGGAACTCAACGATCTCTGCATGCGTTTGTTGCGGCGCAAACCCGAAGAGCGGCCCTCCGGGCACGAGGTGCTGCGCATCCTCGGACACGGTAAGACCGGCCCGCTGCAGCGACCGATCTCTTCGCCGTCGCTTTCAGTAACTCAGAGCAGCCCGTTTGTCGGACGCGAGCGGCAATTGCGAGAGCTCAACGACGCGTTTGCCACAACCCGGCGCGGCCATACCGTTACTGTGTACCTGCATGGCAGCTCGGGCATGGGGAAGTCGGCGGTCGCAAAACATTTTCTCGACGGTCTGCGCGAGGCGCACGAGGGCGTGGTGATTCTCGAAGGGCGCTGCTACGAACGCGAGTCGGTGCCATACAAAGCGCTCGACGGCGTCGTCGACAGTCTCACGAAATATTTGATGACTTTGTCGGACGCGAAAGCGGAAGCGTTGATGCCCCGCGAAGTGCTCGCACTCGCGCGTCTGTTTCCGGTGATGCTGCAAGTGGATGCAGTCTTCAATGCGCCGCAACGCGAACACGAAAGTCCCGATCCGTTTACGTTACGACGAAAGGCGTTTGCAGCGTTGCGCGAACTGCTGGGCCGCATCTGCGATCGACAGGCGCTCGTGCTCTACATCGACGATTTGCAGTGGTCTGATGCGGACAGTACGACGTTGCTGGAAGACTTGCTGCGTCCCCCCGATGCGCCGCCGCTACTCTTGCTTTCCAGTTTCCGCAGCGAAGACGTCAAGACGAAACCGTTCCTGAAGGCGTTGCTGGAAAAGGCTGGTAACGAATACTGCCGCGAGGTGCAGGTCGGCGCGCTGTCACGATCGGAGTCGTACGCGCTGCTTCACGATTTGCTGGGGTCGAGTGCGGCGGTGCTCGAACCGTTTGCCGATGCCGTACTCAGTGAAGCGCGCGGAAATCCATTCCTGCTGGAACAACTTGCCCGCTATGCCTTGTCGAGCGATCAAACCGCGACGACCGGCATCACGCTCGCTGTCATGCTGGAGGCGCGTTTGCGGCATCAGCCGGAGGGGGCGCGGCAATTCGTCGATGTACTCGCAGTTGCCGGCCGGCCCGTCAATTCCGAAGTCGTCTACCATGCCGCCGAACTCTCCGGCGATGAGCTTCCCCTGGTCAGTTCGCTGCGTGCTGCTCAGTTTTTGCGCAGCGGCGGCGTCGGACACACGCTGGAGCTTTATCATGATCGCATTCGCGAAGCGTTGGCAATGCAACTCGATCCGAAGCGCGTGCGGCAAATTCATAAGCGGCTTGCTCAGGCGATTGAAATGCGGGGCATCGATGATCCTGAGGCGCTGTTTGAGCATTACCTCGGCGCCGGTGAACGCGTGCGCGCCGCCACGCATGCTGCCGCCGCCGCCCGCAGAGCCGCCGCGGCGTTGGCCTTTGACCGCGCGGCAGCTTTCTTCCGCCGGGCCTTGGAACTCGCGCCGGCGCGCGGCGCCGAGCTTTTGGATCTGAAGCAGGGACTTGCGGAAGCGCTCGTCAACGCCGGCCGTCCAGCGGAGGCGGCACAGGCGTATCTCGATGTGGCCGAGCTCACGTCGGCGCGTCACAGTCTGGACTTCAAGCGGCGCGCCGCCCAGCAGTTGTTAATGGGCGGGCATATCGATGAGGGCCTCGATCTGATTCGGTCAGTGCTCGCCGCTGTTGGTCTGTCGTATCCCGCGGGACCGAAGAACGCGTTGTTGTCGTTGCTATTTAAGCGTTTGCAGATTCGGCTGCGTGGTCTGAAGTTTACGGAGCGCGACGAAAGCCAGATTCCGGAGTTTGACCTCGTGCGCGTGGACACGTGTTTCGCGGTCGCTGCGGGTCTGGGTGCAGTTGACCTTATTCGCGGCGCGGATTTTCAGAGTCGTCACCTGTTGTTGGCATTGAAAGCTGGCGAACCGTTTCGCGTGGCCCGCGCGATCGCCTTTGAAGCCGCCTGGGCGGCGGCGCGGGGCGGAGCGAACAGTGAACGCTTCTACCAAATTGCGAATCAGGCTGA
>JBKPNP010000562.1:0-2723 GCA_046732775.1 Acidobacteriota bacterium | reverse complement strand
TTCATCACCATGCCGCTGGTCTCGTTGACGGTTAAATTCTTCGGCCAGCAGGTACACGTGCGATTCGAAAAAATCCAGGAGTTCTTTGCCGAGATCACCGCGCGCGCACAGGAAAACTTTACCGGCGTTCGCGTCGTGCGGGCTTACGCACAGGAAGGCGCCGAGATTTCCGCGTTCAACGATCTCAACCGGCAATACGCGGAAAAGAATCTCGCACTGGTAAGAATCGACGCCTTGATGCGCCCGTTAATGCAGTTTCTGATCGGCATGGGCTTCGTTTTGATCATCTGGTCAGGCGTACCCGCGGCAATACGCGGAGACATCACCGTAGGGCAGTTCACTGTCTTCAACATGTATCTGTTTCGGTTGATTTGGCCTCTGATTGCTCTTGGCTATGTCGTGAATCTATATCAACGCGGCACTGCCAGTTTGAAACGAATGAACGCGATCATGGCAATTGCGCCGGCAATTAGCGATGCCGCCGGTGTACCGGAACAGCCCCCAATAAAAGGCGAAATTGAATTTCGCAATCTCACCTTTCGCTACCAACCGCAGGATCGACCGGTACTCAACGACATTAACTTAATCATCCCGGCCGGTTTGACAGTGGCCTTCGTGGGCCGAACCGGCAGCGGTAAATCAACGCTCATTAATCTCATTTCCAGAGTTGTCGAGGCGCCGGCCGGTACTGTATTCGTTGACGGCATCTCCGTTCGTGATTACTCGCTTCGCCAACTCCGCTCCAGCATTGGCTACATTCCCCAGGAGACATTTCTGTTCAGTGACACCCTCTCCGAAAACATCGCGTTCGGTGTTGACGAAACCGATGCACGACGAATTGAGTGGGCCGCCGAAGTTGCTGGACTAACGGAAGACGTAGCCGGGTTTCCTGATGGCTTTGCAACGCTCGTGGGTGAACGCGGGCTGACGCTCTCGGGTGGTCAAAAACAACGAACCGCAATTGCCAGGGCGGTCTTGCGCGAGCCCAAAATTCTTATTCTCGATGACGCGCTATCCTCCGTTGACACGTATACGGAAGAAAAAATACTGACCAAATTACGCGGCGTGATGCGCGGCCGCACCAGTTTGATAGTTTCCCACCGCATCTCAACTGTTCGTGACGCCGATTTAATTTGTGTGCTCGATGAAGGCCGTCTTATCGAACGCGGTACCCACGACGAATTGCTTTCGCTTGGCGGTGAATACGCCGCGTTGTATGAACGCCAGCTACTGGAAGAGGAACTAGCGCTGACTTAATTGCGAAGGAGAGTAAAACGATGGAAGTCGATCTCGATAAGCGATATCAAACGATCTTGACTCTTTGGGCCGGATTGCTCATGAGCATCGTCATGTACTTTGTCTTCATGCGGTTTATCGCGCCCGAATTCGCAACCCCATCGGATACGCCTAATAACGCTCTGCTTATCGGCATGGCTGTCGCCAGTGCGCTTTTTGTACTCGCGTCGTTTTTTGTGAAAGCAAAATTACTCGAGCGCTCGGTTGAAAAGCAGGACGCGATGCTCGTGCAAAAGGCGGTCATCATCTCGTGTGCGATGTGTGAAGTAGCTGCTGTACTGGGAATGGTCGCGGGTTGGATCTTCACCAGTCGTATTTCCTACCTATTGTTTCTGATGGCGGCCGCGGGAGTGTTGCTTCATTTTCCGCGGCGCAGTCAGTTGGAAGCCGCGAGTTACAAAAGGAATAGCGGACTAAACTAAGCCATCCATGTCGACAGCCGTCAAACAGTTTCACGAAGAGGAAGCGATTGGTAAGACGTACGACTTTCAGGTCGCGCGTCGGCTATTGCGCTATCTTCGTCCTTACCTTCGGCTGCTGACGCCCGCACTCTTTCTGACGTTCGCCCTGAACCTACTTGATATCCTGCAGCCGAAATTTACCGAGTACGCCATCGACTGGTACATACTCCCGCGCAACTCTTCAGGTCTGGAGTTGCTTGTGGGCCTGTACATCGGCGTCCAGGTGCTGCGCCTCGTATTCTCGTATTTTCAATCGCTGTTGCTCAACACGGTCGGTCAATACGTGATGTTCGACATGCGGCGCGAGCTCTACGACAAACTGCAACACCAGGAAGTCGCGTACTACGATCGCAATCCGGTCGGCCGCATCATGACGCGGTTGACCAGCGACGTCGATTCGCTGAACGAACTATTCACCGCGGGTATCACTGACCTGCTCGGCGACCTGGTTAAGATCTTCGCCATCATCGGGGTGATGATGTGGATGGACGTTCGCTTGACCCTGGTCTCACTACTCACCGTGCCGTTGTTATGGACGGCGACCACTTGGTTTCGCAAAGGCGCGCGCAAGGGTTACGACATGGTGCGCACACGGATCGCGCGCATCAATGCATTTTTGCAGGAGCATTTTGCCGGCGCGCAAACAGTCCAGATTTTTAACGCCGAGACTAAATCCGTCACGAAGTTTCGCGAGATCAATGCGGACTATCGCAAGGCGAATATCGATACCATCTTTTACTATGCGGTGTTTTTTCCGCTCGTTGACTTCATCGGCTCGCTCGGCATCGCCCTGATCATTTGGTACGGCGGTTATCGCGTGATGCAGAATACGCCGGGCCACACGGTGCTCACGCTCGGCGCGCTCGTGGCTTTCATCCAGTATTCGAGTTTTCTGTTCCAGCCGATTCGCGACATCTCTGACAAGTACAACGTGCTCCAGGCGGCGGTAGTCGCCTCTCATCGAAT
>JBKPNP010000561.1:0-5424 GCA_046732775.1 Acidobacteriota bacterium | reverse complement strand
TGTCCGTTCACTTGTCAGTATTGTTCGATTGCCGCAGTTTATGAAGGAATGTATCGCAAGCGACCTATCGATCAGATCGTTCGAGACGTGGAAGCGACCGGCAGCAAGAACATCAACTTCTGCGACGACAATCTCTGCGAAGACGTTAAGTTTTCAGACAAGCTCTTCAGCGCCCTGAAAGGCGCACCAATCCGTTGGGGCACTCAAACCACCATCAATGTGGCCCGCCATCCCGAGTTGCTGAAAAAGGCGCGGGAATCCGGCTGCGTCCTGATGGCGCTGGGTGTGGAAACGTTCTCGGCCAAAAACCTTAAGGACGTCAACAAGACGTTCCACGCGGTCGACAAATACGCCGAAAGCTTTCGACGCATTATGGATGCCGGCATCAGCCCGCACGCGTTAATTATCTTTGGCCTGCCCGACGACAACGCGGAAACGTTCAAGCACACGGTCGACTACCTCAAGAACCTGAAAGTTCCGATTACACAGTTCTTTATTTTGACGCCTTATCCGGGCTCGCCGACCGGGGACAAGATCTGGCGCTCAGATAAAGTGTTCGATAAGAACCTCAGCCACCTGCGCGAGCCTTACGTCGTTTTCGAGCCCGAACAACTCACCCCGGCGGAGCTCCACGACGGCTGGTGGAACGCTGTAGAGGAGTTTTACTCACTTCGTTCGATCGTTCAGCGCGTCGTATTGCGGCGCAAACCGCTTAATCTCTGGGTCAACCTCGCTACTAATCTCTATTACTGGTCGAAGGTGAAACGAGGAATCCACACGGTTTACTTTGGCAAGAATTAGAACCAATGGCGTATCTGGTTGCATCTGCGGAGCGACGCGAGCCGGGCGCGATCCAAAAATCCTCACCCGAGACGTGGCGACGTGTGCGTCGTTATAACCGTCCTGTTCAACTCGCACTGGCCGCAGCCGAAGAAGTAATGCGATCGTCGAAAGATCCGGCCGCCGCCGCGGTGATCTCCCTCGCACCTTGCCAGCCGGGCTCAGCCGATTTGTATCGTTGGGGTGAAGTGGTGACCGCGGGGATGGCTAGCGGCAGCCTCGGAGATTTGCGCATGAATCCCACGCAAACACTGCACGCGGTCGATAACCTTGCGATGTCTGCTTTCGCGATTACCTACGGCAACCACGCCGATTGTCTTGGCCTCGGCGGCGCCGCCGGCCAGGCTTGGGCTGGACTCGAAGCAGCGTTGGAACGATTGAATGTCGACGCCAGCGACGAAATGGAGGCGCTGGTTATGGCCGGGGACCAGGACACTCACGATGAATCGGGGAGCGGCCTCGGCGTCGCTTTGCTGTTCTCAACAAAGGCGCGGCGCTATGAAGCGACCGCACATTTCGTGCGGCTGGTTCGAATAGAGAAAACAGCATTGACAAGTGCCGTCGCTCCTCAGCCACATGCTGCGGCGGGTCTTTCGACGTTCATAACATTTATCAAGCAACAGCGGCCGGGGTTAGTTTCATACGATGTTCCGGGTGAGCACACTGACGGTGTTTCCGCGGTTAAGCTCATCGT
This sequence comes from Acidobacteriota bacterium, assembly GCA_046732775.1. Lineage (GTDB taxonomy): Bacteria > Acidobacteriota > Blastocatellia > Pyrinomonadales > Pyrinomonadaceae > PSRF01. The sequence goes on along the minus strand of JBKPNP010000561.1, from coordinate 3,890 downwards.
GGAGAGTTCACTATGAGTGGCGCTAACGGAAAGGCGGCGGGCCGCCGCGTTGTTATTACCGGCACCGGTGCACTTTCAGCGCTGGGCCCAACCGCACAGGATTTATGGGACGGTCTGATCGCGAATCGGACCGGGATTCGCACCGTTGAGCGGCTGGTGGCCTCAGGAATTACAACGACGACCGGCGGGGAGGTTGACGCAGTTCCGCACGATGAGATTGACCGCGATAACCGGATAGCCAACCTCGCAATCGATAGTGCGCTCGCTACTGCAAACAGAGCGGCCGCGGAGTGTGGCTTTATCTGGTCAACAGGTCTCGATACTTTTCAATCTCACGCAAACAGTTTTGTTCACCGTTCGGCGGGGCTCTGTTTTTCCTCCCTGGCGGCTCGTTTCCTTGAGCCCAAACGGATGATTGCCGCGGCCTGCGCCTCGGGAACTCAAGCTGTCGGTGAAGCATTCCGGCTCGTCAGGAGCGGTCGCATCGAGGCGTGCATCGCCGGTGGCTCGAGCGTAATGCTCACACCCTTTTATTTGATCGGGTTTGCCGGTTTGCAAGCGGTTGCGACTGACAACGGCAATCATCCGGCGACAGTCTGCTGTCCTTTTGATCGCCGTCGCAAAGGATTTGCCCTAGCGGACGGCGCGGGCGCGCTGCTGCTTGAAACATTGGAAAGTGCGCACCGTCGCGGCGGCGCGCCACTCGCGGAGGTTGTTGGTTTCGGAATGAGTCAGGACGGATTCGATCTTAATCGTCCCTGCGACGATGGCGCCGGGGCAGAACTTTGTATGCGACGCGCGCTCAGCGAAGCTCAACTGAGCCCGACCGACATTCACGCAGTGAACGCACACGCCACCGCTACTTATCTCGGCGATCTCGCGGAGGCCGCGGCCCTCCGGCGGCTTTTCGGAAGTGACTGGAAACGTATTCCGGTATCCGGAATAAAAGGCGCGATCGGTCACGCCATGGCGGCGGCGGGCGCGCTCGAGGCGATCGTGGCGGTGCGGACCTGTCAGACCGGGATTGTGCCGCACACGGTCAACCTGATCGAGCCCGACGAAGGCTGCGAGTTAGATCACGTTATCGGCGAGCCACGCGCGGCAAATGCTGAGAGAGTGCTTTCGGTCTCCTTCGGCATGGGAGGACAGAATGCCGCTCTGATCCTGCAACGGGTGGCGCTATGACCACTTTTCCTGGCTGGGGACAGGAAGGCCGCGTCACCGTTATTACCGGAGCTACAGGCTATCTGGGTCGGAGCCTGACACGCGGCTTTGCCGACGCCGGATCTAAGTTGATCCTGACAGCTCGGGATCAGGAAGCGCTCGATAAACTCGCGGATGAATTGGGTGTGGGGCCAGATCGCGTTCACGCTTTTGCCGCCGATCTCACTGAAAGCGCCGCCGGCGAACGCATCGTGGGCCAGGCGCTGGTTAATAACGGGAGGATTGACACGCTTATCGTCAATGCCGGAACTCTTGCTGACGGTTTGTTTGCCGGCCTCACTGATTATGAGTTGTCTCAGGTATACGAAGTTAACTTGTGGGGCGCGCTGCGCACGATGCGGGCGGCGTTAAGACCTATGATCCTCCAGCGCAGTGGCAATATCGTGATCGTTTCGTCAACTGCGGCACAACGTCCCGGAGCTGGTCAGGCTGCTTACGCGTCTTCTAAAGCAGCTCTTGAAGCCATCATCAAGGTGACAGCGCGCGAAGTTGCGAGCCGCGGCGTTCGCATCAATGCAGTTGCTCCGGGCTTGCTAACCGGCGGTATGGCCGCGCGTATTCTTGACGAAGAATTCGATCACGCGCGGGCCGCCATTCCCATGAAGCGAGCCGGTGAGGCCGATGAGGTCGTGCCCGCGGTGTTGTTTCTCGCCTCGCCCATGAGTTCTTACATTACCGGCCAGGTTTGGTGCGTTGACGGAGGTTTCACAGCGTGAGTTCCAATCCTTCTAAATCAGCCTCGAGCGACCAAGCTGGCGCCGACACTTTTCAACAAGTCGCTATGCTGGTGAGAACTACGCTGGCGCTGCCTGATACGGAACCCATCGAACCTGGGCAGCTTCTTTTTTACGATCTGGGTTTTACCTCGATGGACCTGCTGGATCTACTTTTCCGTATCGAGCAACATTTTTCCATCAGCATTCCGGAAGGAACGATTTACCACTTAGCGCGCGGCGATATGCCCGAAAGTGAGTTTGCCGAAGACGGTGTGCTGAGCGAAGCTGGCCGGCAACGGTTGCTGACGCTGCTGCATGATTCGCCCCGAGAGATTTTCCCGGAGCGTATTCACGCGTCGACTCTGCCACGCTACTGTACCGTCGCCGCCTTCGTTCGACTCGTCGATCACAAGTTAGCAGCAACGTAACTAAAGGCCGCCATGTTTGAGTTGATCCAATCCATTTCAATCGACGCGGCTGCCGGCATCGCGAGCGGCAAAGCAATCGTTCCAGCCGAGCATCCGCTCTTCGCCGATCATTTTCCCGGGGCGCCGCTGCTGCCAGGTTCTCTCTTGATCGAACTAGCCGCGCAAATCGCGGGACCGCTGGCGGAACAGGTTGGCAAATTACAGTTTCAGGTTGAACGCTGGTCGCTTCTGGGGATGATTCGCGATGCCCGGTTCCTGCGGCCGGTGACGCTGCCGGCGTCGCTCGAGTTTTCCGCCGAGGTTAACCGCGTCGATGTGTCGAACATCGCGGTACAAGTCGAGGCGCGCTGCGATGAAGAGCGCGTGTTAATCGCTCAGCTGGTGATGATGATGTTTGAAGCCCGGCCGGAATGGGAAGCTGCAATTCGCGATCGTGAGGAACGGTTGGCCTCATGGAAAGGAGTTGCCTGAGCGCCGTGACTAATGCCCCTGTGCAATCGCGTTTGTCTGCTACGGATGCTTTTTTCGTCGCCTATCAAGAGCGCTCCGGAATCCTCATGCAGCTGGGCGGCGAGGTCGATCTCGAAGGCAAACTCGAGCGCGCGCACCTCGAGGAAATGATTCGCTACATCGTGGCTCGTTGGCCGCGCCTCGGCCAGGCGCTCAAGAAGAGTGTGCTCGGCTTGAAATGGAAGGGTATTCCTCAAGTTGAAAAAATGCTCCGCGTCGGCAGCCATGGCAATGGAATACTCACTAAGTGGCGCAACGAACCCATCGATCCGTTTCATGAACCGCCATTTCAAGTGCTCTGGATACCGCCGCCGGATCCGGCACAGCAGCGTGGCGACTCGGATTCAGCTCGTGGCTACAACACGATTGCGTTTCGCGCGCATCATTCGGTGATGGATGGCGAATCGTTCGTTGCCGTGACAATCGATGCCGCTAGTTTTCTTACGCGCGTGAGTTCTGGCAAGCACACCGCTGCACCCGCGCAGGCACAAGCTGCCACTCTCAAAGATTTGATTTCCGCAAAGCAATTATTCCGCCGGCACAGTTTTGGCGATATGTGGCGGTACACGCGCTGGCTGGCTGCCGAAGCCCGCGAAGGACGAAGCGCGCGGCTGGATGGGGAAGCCTTCACTTCCGGAGACACACATACATACGAGCGGCGGCTCGACGCGGAAGATTTCAACCAACTGAAAGCGCGCGCCGCGAAAACCAGGACCGCTCCGCTGTGGTTATGCGCAGCCGCGTGGATGCGCGCGATTCATGGCTGGAATGTTTCGCGTCGCACCGTTTTTAATCCGCTCATCTCTTTGGAGTTTCCGGTTAGCCTGCGGCGCGGCAACGTTAAAGGACCCGACTTATTGGGAAACTTCATTTCGCCACTCGTTGTTTTTGGCGACGCCACACATCCTTTGGAAGATCTCGCGCGTGAGCTCAGGAAGCAACTGCTACAGGGAATTCGCCGCCAGTCGCATTTAGGAGTTCCGCTCGTGACGGCGCCGGGAAAGTTTGTGCC
>JBKPNP010000560.1:0-4229 GCA_046732775.1 Acidobacteriota bacterium | reverse complement strand
CTCGCCCGTACGGTTGCAAGTTTCCGCGCTCGCTCAAAATCTTTTCGATGTAGCGGCCGTCAGCGCCACCACTTTCCTCGAGCGCGTAAACCATGAACGACCTGGTTTCGAGATCGATCTGCGTTCCCGCCTCGGTGACTCCTGAGTCGAGCATCTGTTTTAACTTCTCACGGCCGTTCGCGATTCGCTGATCGTCCGGCTCATAACCGTTCTGTTTGGCGAGCGTCAAACCGTCGACCACGTAGGCAGTCATAAACGGATCGCTTTGGTCGTCTTTCCACCAGCCCCAGCCGCCGTCGTCATGCTGGTAGGCATACAGCCGATCCATGCCCTTCTTCACTTTCTTCCCCAGATCGTTCCGAGCGCCAATGGATGAAGTCTTTACGTCCTTCAGCGCCTGCGTAACGATTACGTTGGGCAGGAAGCTGGACATCGTTTGCTCGGTGCAGCCGTAGGGATAGGTGGTGAGATAGTCGAGCGCGCCGAATAACGCGCCGGCCACAGAAGGCGCAACTTCGATTTTGAAGTTACGTGCCTGAGCGTCAGCGTTCGGCGGCAGGTTAACTGAAAAAGTCTTCTCGGCGTTCTCATCAGAAAAAGCGGCCGACTCGTTTTTCACCTGGTGCAGACCGCGCGGCACAACCGGCAACGGTAACTCAACCGCGTCTGACTCAGTGTCCGTAAGCGCTTTGGCCAACAGTTTAATTTCGCCCACGTTCGGCGCCACGATTTGCCAATCGATTCGGTAATCGCCTTGCTTGTTGATAGTGACGGTTTGCTTTCCGGAGTTTTGCAGTTGCGCGCCGTTTACCTCGAGCGAAATCTGCGTCGCCTTATCGGCGTTAAGGTAATTGTGAACGATGCCCGACAACGTCACCGTGTCGCCCTGCGTGACGAAGCGCGGGGTTTCGAGCCGCATGATCACGTCCTTGCGTGCGACCACTTTGTAATTTGTGGCGCCCACTTTCGTGTCGGCAGTGATGGCGCGGGCGGTTGCTCGCCACGTCGTTAAGTTATCCGGCAGGTCGACGCTGATTGTCGCCTTGCCGTCTGCGCCGGTCACGACATCCGGTTGCCAGAAGGCGGTGTCTTTGAAGTTCTTTCTGATCATCGGCTGGACCAGGTCGCCCTCATTCTTGAAATCGGCCAGCTCGTAAACGGGTTTGTTCTTCGCGAGCTCCATCGGCTTGTCGCCCGCAAAACCGGTGAAGGAATAGTTAATCGACAGGTGCGTCTCGACGCTGTTGTAACGCATGCCATAAAAAGTGCTCTTGATGTTTCCCGAGTAATCGGGCGCCACGCTGTAGATAGCCTCATCAACTACGCCCAAACTGACCTCAGCGCCGGAGACGGGAGCGCCGGCGTTGTTTCGCGCCAGCACCGTATAAGAAGCCGTCTCGCGCGGCTTGTATTCCTTCTTGTTGGAAATGATTTCAAGATTGATCATCTTGTCGCGCGCGGGCACGATAATGCGCTGATCGTTCGTGTACATGTCGCCACCCTTGACGTAGGAAACGTTAAGGAAAACGTTCGGCGCGTAATTAGCCTGAATGGGAACGTCGAGCACGATCGAGCGGCCGGGGGAGCTGACGTGCTGCACGGACATAACTGAATTCAACTCGGTGCTCACCAGCAGGTGAGCATTGTCTGTCGGCAAAATGGCGAGGACGTGGGCAGTCTCGCCCGGCTGGTACGACTTCTTGTCCGGCACAAGTTTGATCGAGCTGTAATCTTCGCTGTAGTACGACGACTCACTCCATGCATAAGACTTGTCGGTGACCCAGAGATAGCCTCCGATTGACGCGACGGGCACGCCGTTGTTCCAGATCACCGTTTTGATCGCGAGGTTCCCGTCTTCGGTAGTGGTGTAGTCGTAGCTGCCCTGGCCCTGCGAGTCAGTGGTGACGTCGGCATACGCGACCTGGCGCTCGTGCATTTCGTACTCCGGATACGAGTACTCATCGTCTTCCGGCTGTTTAGGCTTTTTGGTCCAGGTTCGTTCGACAAACTGCAGCTGAACGGTGGCAGAAACCGGATGCCCATCGTAGTCGCTGGTGGTGACCCGAACCTTGGCTACATCGCCTTTGTTGTAGACGTAGCGATCGGGGTTCGCATTCGCGACGACCGTGCCGCGTGTGGCCACGAATGATCCGGCGCCGTCGATGGTGCGGCGCGCCGAATCCGTCACTTGCGCTTCCAGTCGATAGCTGTAATCAGAGGTGTCGTTCTCATCGGCTGCGGGAACAGGGAACTCAACGTTCAGGTGGCCCCGCGCGTCGAGCGTGCCCTCACTCTCCTGAACCATGTCGTCGCCGCCGTGATAAAACTGCTCGTACTCGTCAGTTTCCGACTCACCCGTTCCATCATCTTCTTCGCTGCCGTCAAAACCCCAGGCGTAATATCGCGAGCGGTAGATGTAATATTTCACTTCCGCATTTGCGACTGGAGCACCAAAGAAATAACGAGCGTCGATTGAGAAGTTAGTCTTTTGACCCGTCTGCACAAACTTTCCGGGCGCGGCAACGGTGACTTTGTATTCCGGCTTTTTATACTCAGCGACTTCAAAGCTGCCGTGCGCTGAGCCGCCTTCGAGATCGGCCGTGATGCTGTAATTTCCCAGCGGCGCATCTTCTGAGATATCGACGTCTCCGTTGAAAGTTCCGCGCGGCGACAGGGGAAGTTCTTTAGTGAAAATGTTGGCGCTGTTTCCGTCGGCGATGGTTACGTTTACGGTATCCGAAGAAATCCGTTTGTAGGAGCCGTCGGGGTCCATTGCGCGGATGATGCCTTTGAAGTTCACCTTGTGACCCGGGCGGTAAACAGGACGGTCGGTGTACACAAACGAGGTGATGTTTTCCGTTTCCGATTCTTCCTCGTAACCACCGAAATACATTGAGCCGAGATCTGAAATAGCGAAGTTGTTACTTTGCTTCGCCAGAATGAGGAGCGATTCGGAGGCGTTATCTTCCGGCGCTGCTTCTTCATCAGCGGGTTCCTGTTCGCCCTCCTCGTCGCCCTCTGCAGCAGCGGCAGGCTTGGGTCTTTCAATCTTCGTTCTCAGGATTCCCTGATTGTCGGTGGTGCCGCTCGCAACGGTTTGTTTCTCGCGAACAATCTCCACCTGTGTGCCGGGACGCGGCTCGCCTGTTTTTCGATCGATGGCATAAACCAGCAGCTCGCCGTTAGAAGTCGTCTTGTCAATCATCGTCAAATCTGAGACGACGATTACGGTGTAGGCGCGCAAATCATTCTGAACCGCTTCCACGAGATAAACTCCCGGCGAGCGCCTGCCAAGCGGAATCATTCGTTGGTCGTAATCGTTGTCCAGTGGCGGCAACGGTTCACGCCAACTGCTGACGAGCAGATCCGGGTTCAGCAACGGCACCCGCGCGTAATCAGAAACGTTCAAAGGAGTGCGAACCGGATCGGCTTCTTTACGAAACTTCAGATTGAAGGCGGAGCGCGAATCGTGCTGCAGTTGGCCACGCACAAACGACTTCACGCCGTTATACGCCCAACGTTTGAAACTCCGAACCCGCTCGAGAAACGAACGGCGATGCGGCAGCGTGCTGGCGACTTCCTCCTCTTCCTGCTTGCCCATCTGATGTGGATCGTCGAGACCGGTAAAAAACTTGCGCGGATCCTTAACCTGGTAGACGCGGAAATCGAGATGATCAATGCCCTGATAATCCACCCACATTCGCGCGCTGTCGCTGCTGCCGTAGGTTCTGTGAGTTGAGAGCGAGAAGAAGGGCTTACTCGAAACGCGCGCGGGTTCGGTGTCCGACTCGCCGAGCCGGCCATCAGTCAAGCTGAAGCCGCTGTCGTCAGACTTTTTCGCTCGCGATCTTAGAGTGGCTATGGAAAGCGCGACGCCGATTGCGACAACATAAATCAAGCCGGCGGTAAGAACGCGATAGGAACGGGAGTTCATTTCAAGCACAGTTTTAGCCTCCTTAGGGGCTACTCAAAACTTCGCTAATTAGTCGAGAATCTTTAGTCGGTAAAAACCGAGAAAATTTGAATTGCTTTCCACCGGCCGCCAACGACGGTTCGGGTGATGATCGAGCACGGAAAGCTGCACCTTTTTGACTGCCCCGGCGTCCGTCGCTGAAGAGCCGGTGTGATAGACAACCCAATCAGACGCGGGCGTGTCGCCAAGCTTTGCGTCTCCCAGGAAAATCATCACGTGGTAGGGAAACTTCTGCACCCAGGGTTGATAGAAAAAG
>JBKPNP010000559.1:0-5877 GCA_046732775.1 Acidobacteriota bacterium | reverse complement strand
TAATTGGTGAGCCCGGCGTCGGTAAGACTGCAATCGTTGAGGGGCTGGCGCAACGTATTGTTTCAGGCGATGTGCCTGAGACGCTCAGGAACAAACGTCTGGTCGGGCTGGACTTGGGTTCAATGCTCGCTGGTGCAAAGTATCGTGGCGAGTTCGAAGATCGTTTGAAAGCCGTCCTCAAGGAGATTGAAAACGCGCAGGGTCAGATCATCCTGTTCATTGACGAGTTGCATACGCTCGTCGGAGCCGGCGCGGCCGAGGGCGCCATCGATGCATCCAACATGTTAAAGCCGGCCCTCGCGCGCGGCGAGCTGCGTTGTGTTGGCGCGACTACGCTTAACGAATACAAAAAATATATCGAAAAAGACGCGGCACTCGAGCGACGTTTCCAGCAGGTTTATGTCGGCGAGCCAACCGTTGAAGACACGATTGCAATCCTGCGTGGCTTGAAAGAGAAATACGAAGTTCATCACGGCGTGCGTATCAAGGACTCGGCGATCGTGGCAGCGGCCACACTTTCAAATCGTTACATCACCGACCGGTTCCTGCCTGACAAAGCAATCGACCTGATCGACGAAGCAGCTTCCCGGCTGCGAATCGAAATAGATTCATTGCCGCAGGACATTGATGAGCTGGAGCGCGAAATTCTTCAACTCGAGATTGAGCGCCAGGCCTTGCAGCGTGAAGAAGACGAACGATCCAAGCTGCGTTTAAAGGAGATTGAGCAACGCATCGCAGATTTGAGGGAGAAATCCGCTGGGAAGAAAGCGAAGTGGCAATCGGAAAAAGAAGCCATCGAGCGCATGCGTAAAGCCAAAGCGGAGCTTGAGCAACTGAAACTGCAACTCGATCAGGTGCGCAATGCCGGCGACCTGGCGCGTGCGTCTGAGATTCAGTACGGCCAGATTCCCGAGCTTGAACGCCGGCTTGCGGGCGAGCATGAAAAGTTGGCGGCATTGCAGAAAGACGGCGTCATGCTTAAAGAAGAAGTGGACGAGGAAGACGTCGCGCAGGTGGTTGCCAAGTGGACCGGCATCCCAGTCTCGAAAATGCTCGAAGGCGAAATGCTGAAGCTGGTGACGATGGAAGAACGCCTCAGCAAGCGGGTCATTGGCCAGTCGGAAGCACTAAAAGCTGTCGCTGACGCGGTCCGTCGCGCCCGTGCGGGTCTTCAGGATCCGAACCGGCCGGTAGGTTCGTTTATCTTTCTTGGTCCAACAGGCGTCGGTAAAACTGAAACTGCGCGAGCGCTCGCCGAGTTTTTATTTGACGACGAACACGCAATGATCCGGCTCGATATGTCGGAGTACATGGAAAAGCACGCGGTCGCGCGAATGATCGGTGCGCCCCCGGGCTACGTAGGCTACGAGGAAGGCGGCCAATTAACCGAAGCAATCCGCCGCCGGCCTTACGCAGTAGTTTTGTTTGACGAGATCGAAAAGGCGCATCCGGACGTTTTTAACGTACTGCTGCAAATCCTGGACGACGGCCGGTTGACCGATGCCAAAGGCCGCACGGTTGATTTCAAAAATACCGTACTGATCATGACTTCAAATCTTGGCTCGCGTGAGATTCAGGACGCGGACGGCGACGAGACGGAAGTGCGAGACGCTGTTTTGCAGGAGCTGCGCGCGAACTTCAAACCGGAGTTTCTGAATCGCATTGACGACATCGTCATCTTCCATCAACTTTCGCGCGAACAAATTGGCCAGATCATCGACGTCCAACTCGAACGGCTGAGAGCGATGCTGGCTGAACGGAACATTCAACTGGTTTTGGATGACGGCGCGCGACAACTTCTGGCTCGTGAAGGCTACGATCCAAATTACGGCGCCAGACCACTCAAGCGCGCGATTCAAACGCTGATACAGAATCCGCTGGCGGTGAAACTTCTCGGCGGCGAAATTCTGCCCGGCCAAACCGTCGCCGTTTCCGCGAAAGGCGATCAGATGGAACTTAAAGCTAAGTCGACCGCGGCTGCGGCATAAAAGGGGGGAGCGGACGGATGGCACAGTGGAATCCTTTGCACGATCTGGTGACTTTGCAGGATCGAATGAACCGTTTATTCGAAGACGCCTCGCAGCGGCGCGGCGACCCTAACCCAGTCGATGACGTTGAAACGTCGGATTGGTATCCCGCGGCAGATGTCTACGAAGAGAACGGCGCTTACACGATCGCAGTTGACCTGCCGGGGATTGATCGCGGTACGCTCGACATTGGCATTGAAGACAACCGCTTGACGATCAGAGGAAATCGGGCGTCGCGTGAGGGTCTACAGAATCGAGCTGAATGTCCGACGGGCAAGTTCGTGCGAGCGTTTAGCGTGCCGGCTGCCGTCGATCAGGAAGCGATCGGCGCCGATTACAAGAACGGCGTGCTGCGCGTGCGTTTGCCGTGTCGCGCAGAAAAAAAATCGCAGCGAGTTGAGATAAAGATTTCATAATTCAGATTGGAACTGAGGAATTCAATGGTCAGGGATTTGTTTGGAAGAGAGCACAAGGACCGGCGTCACGACGAAGGCGAAATTCGGGTAACCGATCGTCGTCGCATTCTTTTGGATGACGATATCGCCGAACGTGATGAAGAGGTCGAGACGCCGAATCTGAAACCGTCCTACGTTGAGGAGCTTGAAGCACGCGTCAAGGCGGCCGAACAGAAGGCTTTGGAAGTGCAGGCGCGTTTCGATCAGTTGCGTAAACAACTTCAGGCTGAGACGGATGAAACGCGGCAGCGTTTGAATCGCGCGGCTGATGAGCGGGCGTTGCGTGAAAAAGCCAACTTCATTGCCGGACTGCTGCCGGTGCTCGACAATCTTGAGCGCGCCACTGAAGCGGCCGAGACCGGAAGTCAGCCAGACGTAATCGCCGAAGGTATTCGACGAACGGCCACGGCATTTGAGAATGCCCTCGCGGCAGCCGGCCTTGAACCACTCGATGCTGTCGGACAACCGTTTGATCCGGAGCTGCACGAGGCGGTTGAGACTTCCGAAGTTGCAGCGGAAGATGAAGGCAAAGTTATTACGCAACACACCCGCGGTTACCGGATCGGTGAACGGTTACTGCGTCCGGCTCGTGTTAAAGTGGGCCGATATTCCGACAAGGCGAAAGCGGTTGAGTAATTGTTCGACAAACTTTAGTTTGTCGCACGCGATGTCCACCGATACGACAAGCTGAAGCTTGTCGGACACTTAAAACCGGCTTTGAGTAAACGGCGCGACAGCGCGAGAGGTTCGATTTTGACATTGATTGAAGGAGAAGAAGAGTGGCTGCAAAAGATTTGAAGTTTCGTGAAGAGGCCCGTAGCGCAATGTTGCAGGGCGTGAACACGCTCGCAAATGCGGTCCGCGTTACGCTCGGACCAAAAGGTCGCAACGTTGTGTTGGGAAAGTCGTACGGGTCGCCCGTGATCACGAAGGACGGCGTAACTGTCGCCAAAGAAATTGAACTGAAAGACAAGTACGAAAACATGGGCGCGCAGATGGTGCGCGAAGTTGCTGTGAAGACTAACGAAACCGCGGGCGATGGTACGACCACAGCCACCGTCCTCGCGCAGGCGATCTTCCAGCAGGGAGTTAAAAATGTGGCGGCAGGCGCGAACCCGATGTCGTTGCAGCGCGGTATTCAGCTGGCGACTGATGCAGTGGTTGCCGAGCTGCAACGCACCTCGAAAAAAGTGAAAAACAACGACGACTTGCGCAACGTTGCGACCGTCTCCGCAAACAACGACAGCGAGATCGGTAAGCTTATCGCCGCGGCGATGGAGCAAGTTGGTAAAGACGGCGTCGTCACGGTCGAGGAAGCTAAGGGCCTGCAAACTGAATTGGACATCGTGGAAGGGATGCAGTTCGATCGGGGCTATCTGTCGCCTTACTTCGTCACCAATCCCGATCGCATGGAGTGTGTGCTGGATGAACCGTTGATTCTCCTGCACGAGAAAAAGATCGCAGCAATGCGCGACCTGCTGCCGATCCTGGAACAGTCAGCCGGCGGTGGACGTCCGTTGTTGATTATCGCCGAAGACATCGAGGGTGATGCATTGGCAACTTTGGTAGTCAACAAATTGCGCGGCACCATCAAAGTGTGTGCGGTTAAAGCCCCAGCGTTTGGCGATCGTCGCAAAGCGATTCTCGAAGACCTGGCAACGTTGACAGGCGCGCGCGTGATCACTGAAGAGCTCGGAGTAAAACTTGAAAAAGTGGAGCTGACAGATTTGGGGGCCGCCAAGCGAGTGATCATCAGCAAGGACAACACCACGATCGTTGAAGGTGGTGGTGATGCGAAAGCAATTCAAGGCCGCGGCGGCACCATCAGAAAACAAATTGAAGAAACGACGTCTGACTACGATCGCGAAAAGTTGCAGGAGCGTTTAGCGAAACTTGCCGGTGGAGTTGCGGTGGTGAAGGTCGGAGCGCCAACCGAGACCGCAATGAAGGAAATCAAGATGCGAGTTGAAGACGCACTGAACGCCACCAAAGCTGCTGCGCAGGAAGGCACAGTGGTGGGTGGCGGCACGGCGTTGTTGCGCGCGGCGAAGGTGTTGGATGAATTGAAGGACGGCGACGGCGACGTGGCAACGGGCATCAAGATTGTGAGACGCGCACTCGAGGAGCCGCTACGTCGTATTGCTGAAAACGCCGGTCTCGACGGCGCGGTGATCGTTGGGCAAGTTGAGCAAATGAAAGGCACGCGCGGATTCAATGCCGCGAGCGGCGAGTTTGAGGACTTGCTGGCGGCGGGCATTCTCGATCCAACCAAAGTCGTGCGCACCGCGCTGCAAAACGCGGCTTCAATCGCCGGATTGTTGTTAACGACAGAGGCCGCCGTAACCGATGCGCCCGAGCCTAAGAAATCCAGACCGCCAATGCCGGGCGGCGGTGAAGATTACGACTATTAACCGTGTGGTTTGCTAAGCGCCGCAAAAGTAACCGAATGGCCTTCCGGCTGGCCGAATAATTGCTTAACGGAGCAATGGGAGAATTCCATTGCATCGAAACGCAACGGCGAATATGCTCGCGACATCTAACCACCGGTTGGATTTGAAAAGAGTCGGGCGAGAGGGATTGTTGGGTCGCTGTCATGAAATCGTGCAATTCAGTGGTAAACAGGATTTGTGAAAGTAACAGGTAACAAAATGGTTGACTTAGGTTCTTATAAAGACAAATTCGGAGACAGTGGCCAACGAATCCTCGAGCATGCGCTGACTGAGTCGCGGCAGCGCGATCAGAATTTTGTCGCGGTCGAGCATATTCTTCAGGCTCTCATGCATGAAGAGCCGGACATGTTCAACTCGACGATGCGCGAGCTCTCGCTGGATCCGATCGTTGTCAAAATCGCCATCGACAAGCGACTGGACACCAGTCGCCAGCAACACGTCGGCAAAGGCTTCCGCATATCTCCAGACACTACCGATCTGTTCAAGCGGGCGATGGAACGCGCGCGGGAACAGGGACGCAAAACGATCGAGGCGACCGACATTTTCTCGGCGCTAACCAGCCACGACAGTTTGTTCGTTGAAGTGTTGAAAAACATGGGTGCGAATCCTGACGCGGTTGCGGAGAACGTTAAGGCCCAGGTTTCGAAACGCGAGCGCGAAGAAGAGCAGTATCGGAAAAAATTTGAACTGCCGCCTTATCTGAAGCACTTCGGAGTTTCGCTAAACCGTCTGGCGCGCACGGACAAGATAGCGCCCACAATTGGACGCGAAAAAGAGATTCAGCAGATGGTGGAGATTCTCTGCCATCGCGAGCGCGCTAACTCTCCGATGCTCGTAGGTGAACCCGGCGTCGGCAAGACGGCTGTGGTCGAGGGGCTAGCCCGTTTGATCGAAATGGAACCGGAGAAAGTGCCCGCGCGTCTACGTGGAACTCATGTGGTGCAG
>JBKPNP010000558.1:0-3801 GCA_046732775.1 Acidobacteriota bacterium | reverse complement strand
TCGACAAAGTTTTTCTCGTCGAATTCTTTGGGATCGACAATCGTGCTGTTCAGGTTCGTGAAGAGTTTGAACTCATCAGCGCAGCGAATGTCGTAGCCGTAGCTCGAGGTGCCGTAAGAGACGATGCGACGGCCGTTCACTTCTTTGATCTGACCGGGTTCAAACGGCTCGATCATCTTGTATTCGTTCGCCATGCGGCGAATCCATTTGTCTGACTTTATGCTCATGGGAATGAGACGAGAGGATACCGTGCGCGGCGAGAGAACGGCAAACGGAATGACGGGACAGTAGTCAGTAGTCAGCAGTCAGTAGTCAGTAGAAAGCCAACGAGACTAAGAGCGAGTGGGAACGCGAGTTGGAAGAGCAGACGTCTTGCCTCCCGGGTTTGTGGCTGCGGGGGTTGAGGCAGGCAGGATGCCTGCGCTCGCAGCTTAGCGCTCCAGCTTAGCGTCCACGCTTTGCTGGCTACTGTTTACTGGCTACTGTCTACTGTTTGCTGTCTGCTGATTGCTGTTTAATAACAATCGTGCCGTCGCCTACGGTCAAATTAAACGACGCACCGCCGGAGCCCGAACGTAAACTCGCCTTCACCTGGTTAGGAGTAGTGTTCTCCAGTGGCTCGAGTCCGGCGTAGGAATTTACAATCTGACCTGACCGCAGCACCTCGGCAACAAAGTCGCCGCTAAAACCTGGCGGGAGCATCACCGCAATTTCGCCCGCCGCCACGCGCAACTCCGCGCTCCCCCGGCCCCAACTTCTGGCTGGGACCTCCAGGGTTAACTTTCCTTTTATCAGCGTAGCCGACAATGTGCCGGCGGAAAGTTTCAGGTCGGCATCGCCCTCTGCCGCTGAGACGCGAATATTCCCCTCTACGTTGGAGATATGAAGTGAGCCGATGCCGGCGTTCACTTCCATGTCCGTCGCAAACGGGACGCGAATGCGGTAGTCAATTTTCCAGGACAAACCGAGCAGCGCCTTCGGAAATTTTTTCACGGGACGCATGAACGCCGGATCGTGTGTGCCGTGCGTCAGTACCTGCAGATGATCGGCATCGAGATCAACCACGAAATTATTGAAGCGGCTCAGCAATTCGAGATCGGCATCGGTGTTAGCACGCAGTTCAATTTCCGCGCTGATATCAACTTCATTTCGCGCCCATCCTTCGATCGTTATCGACCCGGCGGGCGCGCCCACCAGCGTAAACGTGCCACCGAAACCAAAGCGGCGCACCTCATGCCGGCTGATTGTGCGCACGACTGCAGGTAGCGACACAACTTCTACCTTTTTCTTTTGAACTGATGCTAAGGACGGAGACGAAGGAGCGAGTGTGGCAAAGATGAGCGGGGTGACGATGGACAATAATTTCATTCAGTTTCCTGTTAACTCTGATCGCGCCGCAAGGCGGCGATAGTGCGGCAAGATACTAACATTCGATCAGCTCACGCCAAACAAGTCGGGCGCTCCCGAACAAATGTTGGGAGCGCCCGTAACGAATCGTTTGGCTTGAGGGAATTTAGCGACGAAGAAAAGTGATGCTGCCCTGAAAATTTGTGACGATCACTTTGGAACGACCATCGATTACATCGCCGTAGACCTTACGGCCTTCGCCCATGGTTTTGAAACCATTGTTCCAAAACTCGCCGAGCGCGATTTTCTTGTTCGGCGCCGCGGCGACAAGGTTGAAGGCCGAATTCGCAGGAATACGAATGTTGATATTTCCCTTGCCGGACTGGAATTGATAAGTGCCGCCTCTGGCAAACTCCCCGTCAAACAGAACGTCGCCAATAAGATTCTGCGCAAACACGTTCGTGGCCACGATACCAGTCAATGAGATGTCGCCCTCCGAAGAAACGTGTGCACGCACGAGGCCGCCATGAATGTTCGTGACCGTAATGTTTCCGCGCTTGGTTTCCAGATCGACCGAAGAGTTTTCCGGCACTTGCAGACGGAAGTTGATGTTCCCGATATCCGTACGGCCGCGATTGTCGCCGACTACATCTACGATTAACTCGTCACGCGTTTGCCGCGGCGCCAAATTGGCCTTTGGCGATTCAAGTTCTGCCGTCAGCTTTATTTCTTCCCGGTTCCAGGCCTCGACGGTGATTGTGCCCGAGATATTTTTCAATTCCACGCGCACGTTTTTACTGGCTGGATAACGTTTCGAAACGCGCTGTTGCGCGTCAGCGGTGCCCGCAGCGAGCAGGGTGAGACACAGCACCGCGCACGCGACGGTGCCTGAAAAAATGCGGGAAACCGCAAGTGGTGCAGACGACTTACTGTGCTTCATTAAAGTGGGGCTGTTCAAAAACGATATCCTGCTCACCGAATCGTAATCTACCGGGGAAGTCCGGCCTCGCTGATTAGAGTTCCGCAAACTCCTTCAAAAGCGAGAGCTTCTCATTGAGCGCTGCGTTCAATATTTCCACTGAAACTTCATCGTGTGGATTCTGACTTAAAGCATTGAACGAATCGTTAACGGTCTGGTCGATAACCTGTAGGTTTCGATCAAATGTCTCGCGCATCTGCGGACTCCAGCGCGCTTTATTGTATTCGACTCGCTGGTTCCAAAACGAAATCAATTGTTGCTGCTGCGCAAACCGATCCTTGACGCCGGTCGCCGCCAAACCGAACGCAGCCGTACCGCCATTCGCCGGAACGCTTCCGGGATTACCGCTTTGATAACGACGCAAGCCGACGATCGTGGAAAGCGAGACGACCAAAATGATCACTGCCGCGGCCGCTGCCAACTGGGCCAGCGAAAGCTCCCAGCTGCGGCCGACCCACTTAGACAAAAAACTTTGACCTCGGGGCGACTGCACGCCGACTGAGTTTGCGCCAGACTCGATAACGTTTCGAATCCGAAGCCACAAAGCCTGTTCATTAGGAGGCGCGGCGTACTCGCCACGTTGAGTCTGACAAAAACCAATGATCGACTGGAGATCGCTTTGCACGCCGGCACAACTCAAACACTCTTCAAGGTGTGAGTTGAGAGTTAATTTGTCTGTGTCGGTTAGCGAACCATCCAGAAAATCACTAATCAGGTCCTGACACTTTTCGCAGTTCATTGTCTTATAACCTCTAACGCTGCCACGGTTTTCATTATCGTGTCACCACGAATAAAGCGTGGCAAATGGTTTCTCAAGCAATCAAGGGGAGACTGCGTTCAAAATCTCTGAACCGCTTCCTTAGTGCCTCAAGGTCTCAGGAGGTGAAACCCGGCGAGCGCTATTGGAAGCTAATCGGTCGCTTTCTGTTGCCTCAAAAGGCCGCGTAATTTCATCCGGGCCTTGTGCAATTGCGACTTGGAAGTCCCAACTGAGCAGCCTAGCATCCTGGCTATCTCTTCGTGTTCGTGTCCCTCAATATCGTGGAGGGTAAATACCGTGCGGTAACCGGGAGGCAGTTGAGCAATCGCTTTGTCTAGTGCTATGCGATCTACAACCGGCATCGCGTTAGGGTTTTCGGTCCCCTTAACTATCTGAATCGGCGTTTCGCCGTCGTCGGTTGTCTGCTCCATCTTGACGCCGCGCTTACGAAAGTGCATCAAGACTTGATTTACCGTCAGGCGGTGTAGCCAAGTGGTAAATGCGGACTCACCTCGGAAACTGCCAATTTTTCTAAAGAGCTGGATGAAGACTTCCTGTGCCAGGTCTTCAGCTTCGGAAACATTGGCGGTCATGCGCAAACACAGCGAGTAAACCCGGCGATTGTGCCGCTGGTATAACTCTTCGAAAGCCGCCATGTCGCCCTGAGACGCCTTTTGAGCGAGAGCGTAATCTGTTTCCTGCGGCGTCTCGGTTT
>JBKPNP010000557.1:0-3333 GCA_046732775.1 Acidobacteriota bacterium | reverse complement strand
CTAAAGATTGAGTTTCTTATTCTCCCCGCCTTCCATTTCCGTACCGGTAACCAGGGCTTTGACGAAGCTGAACGCTTGGACAACCTTGCTCGAAGGGCTGTCCCAGTATTCGGCCTTCTCGACGTTGACCTTCAAGAGGGCGATGTCGGGCGTCTCGACGCCGTCAGGAAACCAAATCTTGAACTCGGATTTCCACAATTGTTCGATCTTCGCGCGGTCGCGCACCAGCTCGGCCGTACCGCTCATCGACACAAAACGGTAGTCTGCCGGTTTTGCAAAACTCGCGTTCACTTGAGGCGTCCTATTGATCTCATCAACCTTGTGCGAGCTGCCATAAGTGAAAAACCAGAGGTCGCCGTCGTTATCAATTTCGCCGTTCACAGACATGGGACGGCTGTGTAAGTAGCCCGCCTCATCGACCGTGGTCAGCATGCAGAAGTCTATGTCCTTAACCATTTCTCGCAGTTTTGCGAGATCATCAGAGGTGCTCATAAACGCCTTTCTAATTCAGAATTTCAGATGCGACAGTGTGGACAGTCAAATTCACGGATCGATGTCGTTCTTGAAACAAAACCAGGTTGCCGGCGGGCGCGGCGCAGTTTGGCTAAGCGCAACCGAGTGACCCGAGGTGAGTACCACCTCGCGGTAGCGGGTGGGTCTTCGGAATGTCGATTTGCAATCGTTAGATCCATCCGCTACCGCCGACGGTACTCACCTCATGCGACAAAGCGGCCTCAATCAAACTGCATGAGTACCTTGCCGACGAGCAATTATTAAACATGGCGGCCTACTGTTATGATGTTGACGATCGTGAAGTCAAATGTCCGTTACCTTCGCCGACCTCTTGCCGTGAACCTGCTGCTTGCAGGCTTGCTGTTGTCGTGTGTTTCCGTCTCCCCCGCGCGCCAACTCAGCGATCAATTCTTCCCGAAGCCTGCCAGCCCGCAGGCCCTCATTGATTTGCCCCACTCGGGCTTGCGCCACTCAGCCCTTACGAACTCTAACGGTCAGCGTCTCCGGGTCGACCTCAATAAACAGAGTCGGACCAGGCATTCGCTAACTGATAACGCTGCGCCGCCAACTGACTTCGGCCTGCCGACGGTACTTGTCAGTCACAGAGTCGCCGCAATTGCGCGGTCTTTTGCGTATAGATCCATTCGTTCGTCACGCCTTGGTGGGCGCGCGCCGCCCGTTTCCGTTTAAGTCCAAATCGCAATTTGTAACTTCACACTTCATCGCTGCCGTCTTGGCAGTGAGCGAAGGCATGTGGGCCATTTGTGTCCACGACGGAAACGTTAAGCAACAATCGGGAGATTCATAATGAGCTCAGAAGTCATAGTAGTGTTAGCGCTGGTCGCGCTGTCGATCGTAGGTTTGGTTTACCTGCAGCTACATTCGCGGCGCAACGAAAAAAGCGCGGAAGCCAATGCCAGGAATGATTCCGCTAAAGGGATCGGTACGGAATAAGAAGTCGACGCAAGCGACTTAAACTGCCAACCACGGACGGCCGCGATTAATGAGTCCGGCCGTCCGTGTTAGTAAACGCGCGATTTCTTCAGCCGCAACTAAGCGGTGAGTTATCATCCTCGCCCGTTAAGACACTTTTCGACTATCGTCCACATCGCTGCTGCGCGTCGCGCCCGCGCCGTCAAACCAGTGGAGTGAAAATATGAAAAAGCTTTTACACGGCGGAATCGACGTCGGTTTAATCATTCTCGGCATTTTCTCGGCCGGCTTTGGGTTGAAGGGCTTCCTGATGTCAAGCCACTTCATTGATGGCGGCGTCACCGGCATCTCAATGCTGCTCGCGAACGTGCTGGGCCGGCCACTCTCGATTTTCATTCTCATCATCAATCTGCCGTTCATCGCGCTCGGTTACCGGCAAATCGGCAGGGCGTTTGCGGTTCGAAGTGTGCTGGCGATCGGCGGCCTGGCGCTGTGTCTCGCCTTCGTCAAATTCCCTGACGTTACCTCAGACAAACTGCTGACGGCTGTGTTCGGAGGGTTCTTCATCGGCGCCGGTATTGGTCTCGCGATACGCGGAGGGGCGGTTTTAGATGGGACCGAAATCGCCGCGCTGCTCATCAGTAAGAGCAGCAATCTCTTGAAAGTCGGCGACGTGATCATGCTGGTCAACATCGTGATCTTTTTAGCCGCAGCTTTCTTTCTCGGCATCGAGTCGGCGTTGTACTCAATGCTCACTTATTTCGCGGCTTCGAAGACAGTCGACTTTTTGATTCACGGCGTCGAGGAATATACGGCCGTCATCATCATGTCTGAACGCAGCGACGAGATTC
Organism: Acidobacteriota bacterium; assembly: GCA_046732775.1. Taxonomy (GTDB): domain Bacteria; phylum Acidobacteriota; class Blastocatellia; order Pyrinomonadales; family Pyrinomonadaceae; genus PSRF01. The sequence goes on along the minus strand of JBKPNP010000557.1, from coordinate 1,036 downwards.
GTCGCTTCATTACGCGCAAACTCGAACGCGGTGTAACTGTTTATCAGGGACGCGGCGGCATGAGTGGGAGCGAGCAGGACATTTTGTTTTGCGTTGTAACGCGGCTGGAGATTGGGAGAGTGAAAACGGTCGCCCGCGGAATCGATCCCAACGCCTTCGTTGTAATCCATCCACTCGCGGACGCGGAAGGCGGCGTGATGAAGAAGCTGCCGATGCATGGGTGACGGTAGGGATGAAGGATGAAGGCGGGTGGAGTAAGACGGGATTTTCCATTTGTCATTTCAAATTTCTCATTTGCCATGCCCGACCGCTCACCGCTCACCGCTTACAATCACCGCTCACCGCTCACCGCTGACCGCCGACTGTTGACGCAGTGACGGCTGACCGCTCACCGCACGTAAGTGTCGCGCGGAATGAGGGACAAGGATGACGTCGCGCCGTGCATAGATGACAGATGAGAAATCTGAAATGACAAATGGAAAATCTCGTCTTCACCCTGACCACTGACGACTGACTACAGACGGCCCACCGCTCACTGCCCACTGCGCGAGTGTCGCCTCTTAAAACGTTCGTTGCATTAAATAGGTACTCAATGCCCAGCAAAAGAGGCTTATTTGCTAGCGTACCTGCTGGCATGGTCATTGCCAATTTGGTTTGCATGGAGGGGAAATACATGAGAACCAAACTGGGGAGCGCTGTTATGGCGCTGGCTTTTGTTTTCGGAATCATTAGTGCTGCTGGCACTCCCACCGCCGCGCAATGGCGCACCGGCGGTTATGGTGGTTATCAAAACCAACAACTACAGCAGGGATATCAATACGGTGTGAACACGGGGGCCGCCGACGCGCAGCGACGGCAGAGCTATAGCCCAGAGCGTTCGCGCTATTATCGCAATGCTTCGTCACAGGCTTTCCGAGAAGGTTTTGTGCGCGGCTATGATCAGGGTTACCGGCAGTATGCGGGTAATCGAAACGGCGACTACCGCAATGGTAATTACGGCTACGGAACATATGGTGGCTACGGAAACGGCGGATAC
>JBKPNP010000556.1:0-5781 GCA_046732775.1 Acidobacteriota bacterium | reverse complement strand
TCAGAAACGACGGAACCGTCGACTTCAAAACCGGTTTCGTAATCCCAGACCACCGCTCCGTCCGCAGCGTTCAAACAATAGACGTGATGATCGAGGCCACTCGCGATAATGCGATCGCCTAACAGAACCGGAGTGGCTTTGAAACTGTCTTTAGCTTTGTATTGCCAAACGATGCTGCCGTCGCGCGTGTTGAGGCAATAGAGGTTGCCATCAGCGGAAGGAAAGTAGACGCGAGTGCCGTCGACCGAAGGTTGGCCGGGCCAGGAGGTGCCGCCCCAGGGGTCCTCGTGCAAATGCCCGGTAATAAAACCGGTTTCAAACTCCCAAACGATTTCCAGTGGCCCGTCCTGCCAGGGACCGGAGCCATAAAAGCTGCGACGGGAATTGCCGAGCCAATTCGGAAGGCTGGCGGGAACTTCTTTGACGGTTTCTTTGACGCCCGGTTCAACCGACGGCTTAGACACGACGCGCGCACCGCAGCCTGCTAACGGCAATACCAAAAGCATCGCCAGTAGCACGAGGTATCGGTTTGAGAATGTCTGACCGTCGGGATCGATCATTTGGGGGAGTTGTGTCCGACAAACTTTAGTTTGTCGCTGTGTTATGTCCGACAAACTTCAGTTTGTCGCATTGACCGTGAATAAGCGGCGTAAGAACGACAAACTGAAGTTTGTCGAACATCTAGTGTGGTCCAGCGAGCCAATCGCCGTCATAAATTACTTCAGCCGAGCCTGTGATCACAACCTCTCCGGCGTCTTCCTGGCCCTGCCAGCTCACCATAGCGCGGCCTCCCGGCGTTAATACCTCAACCTGCCGGTCCGTCTCGCCTTTGATCATTCCCGCCACCGCCGCGGCGCACGAACAACTTCCCGACGCTTCCGTTTCACCGACGCCACGTTCCCAGATGCGCAGCTCAATCGTTTGTCGATCGATCACGCGCACGAAGACCACGTTGGTACGATCGGGAAAACTCGGGTGCGTCTCAATTGTTTTACCGAGCTGACGCCAATCTAGTTCGTCAAAGTCGGTAACAAAGATGCAGCAGACCGGGTTACCGATCTGGACAGCCGTTACTGGAATCAAAGTCCCCTCGACTGCAAGTGGGTAATCCATCACTTTTTGCAGAGGCACGTCGGTGAGCATCGGGATTGAGGCGGAATCTAACCCGGGTTGGCCCAGCTCGGAATCAAAGATGTACCGTCCGGCGGCGGGTTGCTCCAAGAGGGTGTAGAGCTTAATGCCGGCGCGTGTACTTAATCGCAATTCGCGGGCAGCCCAAATGTTCTGGTAGTAAAGATATGCGGCAGCGCAGCGCGTACCGTTACCGGAAAGCGAGGCTTCGCTGCCGTCAGGATTGAAGATGCGGACGTGATAGTCGGCGCCCGTGACTTCCGAAGGCGCAACCACGGCAATGCCGTCACCCCCTGCGCCGTAATGTCGATTGCAGACGCGTTTGGTGAAGGCGCCGAATTCATCCGATGAAATGCCAGCCGCCGCGAACTGACTTGCTTCGATCACGATGTAATCGTTACCAAAGCCGTGAAATTTAGTGAACCGTGGAGCCATAGTTGTTTGTAACACCGAAGGTGTTGGCTAACTTCAGCCCAGGGTTTCCTACCCTGGGTAATCAGTTACCATTGAATGCCTAACTCTGAAGGAGTTTCGCCGGTTCTTGTACTCCTTCAGAGTAAAAGAGGGCATCATCCGGCTACCTTATCCCAGGGTAGGAAACCCTGGGCTGGAGTTCGCGAACTCCTTCGGAGTTAAATTCGATAGCATCGCTTCATAACCGCGTACTTCAGGACTTGGGCAGACGCAAACACAGTTTGCTTTACGAAAATCCGCTACTGAGTTTTGCCGGAAAACGACGCGAGCAACAGCGCGATCGGTTCAATACAGTTAACCCTGACGTCAGTATCTTCAGGGTAGTTATTGACGATGATCGAAAACGCCAGCTGCTCGCCGGCGGCGTCCCGCACATAACCCGACAAACTATTCGCCGAGCTTAGCGTTCCTGTTTTCGCGCGCAGATTGTTTTCAGCCACCGTGCCTTTGAAACGGTTTCTGAGCGTGCCGTCAACGCCGGCGATCGGCAGCGCATCCCGAAAAGCCGCGGCGTAACGGTGGCGGTGCATGTAGGTCAATAACTGTAGCGTCGCTTCCGTCGTGATCATGTCGTTGCGCGAGAGGCCCGAACCGTCAGTCAGTACCAGGGCTGCAGGCGTGACGCCGGCTTCACGCAAAAACGCCTTAACCACTTCAATTCCCGCCGACTCGCTGGTTCTATTGAGCGTGGCCGCGGTCGGAGGTGGGGCGGCAACTTTGCCAAGCGTGCGCAGGATCAATTCCGTATAGAGATTTTGACTGGGCTTGAGTGTCTGCGCCGCAATCAAACTGAGCGGCCGCGATTGCAGCGTTGCTACTTCAACGAGCGGCGGGGAAACCGCTGCGCTATTTGGCGCCGGCGCAATCAGCGCGTTTGTCGCGCGTGTCTTCCCGCTAATTTTCACGCCTCGCTCGGCTAACGAAGCCCGCAAGAGGTAGGCGAACAATAGTGCCGGCTTAGAAATACCTATGCCGCCGGTGTAGCCTCGATCGTCAAGCGCGATCGAGCCGCTGATTTCCAAAGTGTCGGCCGATAAGCCACGATAAACAACGAGGTCGCGACGCGTTCCGCGCGGTGACGTCACTGCTTTGTTAATAATCGTCAGTAAGGGATCCGGTGGGCCGGTGGTGACAATTGCGGGAGCGCCAACCTGCGCGCCCGGTTTGACCGACAAGTCGAGCGCGTTGTCGTTGATAGTTAACGCACTGACCTCGGCTCCATACCACCACTGCAAATCTTCCCATTCCCAACCGGTGCCGTATGGCGCACCAACGAAATAGGTTTCGTCGCCGACCAGGTCTCCATCAACCCGCTTCACGCCGGCCGCCACAATGCGATCCGCCAGATCGTTAATGCCCTTGAAATAGTCTCCGCTGTTGAACCGCGCGGCAAACGACGGATCGCCGCGGCCGTAAATCGTGAGGTCGCCACGAATCACTCCGGATGAATCAGCCTGCGCTTTCGCATAGACGGAAGTAACGAATCGATAGTCAGGCGTTAGCCGATCGAGCGCGGTCGCGATCGTGTAAAGCTTCATGTTCGACGCCGGACGCAACAGCTTGTTCGCATTCTCTTCAAAGATCACCTGGCCCGTATCGAGCGATGCCACCTTGATCCCAACCATTGCCGACGACAATTCGGGCCTGGCGAGAACCTGCGAAATGCGAGACCGCAGCTCCTCTAGTCGGTCGGTTGTTGCCGAGCGGATCGCCGCCGGAGCTGGTGTTGGAGTCGCCTGCTCAACTTCAGCGAGCGGTGTTGGGCTGGGGCTCGGTGTTTGACTGACGCGGCGTTCGCGTTGCGGTGACTGCTGCTGCGCTGCCAGCGGCAGGTTACCGAGGAAAAAGACGAGCAGCAGACTGAGACAGATGAGCGGCCGAGAAGTTTTAAGCATTTACGTTTGAATGGATACGATTGATCGAATTGAACTGGTATTTCTTTTCACAGGAGCGGCTTGTTCCGTAGTGACAGAATGTTTATAGAACGCAGCATTGGAAAAGATTTTTCGCTCCAACGGAGCGTAATACAGAACATCGCGCCTCCGGAGCGCAGAGTCATCGCGATTGATGCAGGGCTATAAACACTCGCTCCTCCGGAGCCTCCCGCAGCCTGATCTTCATGAAAATTTTCGGTCCGGAACCTTAGCCCGCCGGCTTCGGCTCTCGCTCAGCATGCGCCGCTCCGACTTGCGCCATCAAAGATTTAAACTCTTCATCGTTGCGCAACGAAGTCCAATTCGGATCGCTTTCGAAGCAAAGCTGATTTTCGTTACCAAGAGCAATTGACCGTCTTAGCCACTCAATGGCCTCGGCGCGCATGCCTTCGAGCGCGTAAACCGAGGCGACTGAATACGCGATGTCTGCGTCGACTTCTGCGTTTCTTATGACTGAACTGTTCAGTTGCGCCCGCGCCTCTTCGTGTTTTCCCTGCGCGCTCAAAAACATAGCCATGAACGGTCGGATGCCGTGCATGTTCGGATGGTCGGCAACCACCTGCTGCATTTGTTCGGCAGCAACGTCGGTTTGTCCGGTGTAATAAAGCGTCAGCGCGCGCAAAGTTCTCACGAGGGGATTTTCCGGATCGCCCGCTTGTTCAAGCTGGCGGTTCGTCTCCTCGAAATTTCCCATGTACATGTAGACGAGCGCGCGATTGTAACTGGCAACTACGTGTGCCGCCGGATCAAGACGCATTAAACGATCGTAACTACGCAACGCGCGACCGTACTCACCATCGAGGCGATGCAATGTCGCCTTCACGAAATGGACGACCGGTTCATCCGGCGCTTCGCTGCGTGCGCGTGCAACCTCCTCGCGGGCCTTCTGCTTTTGTCCGCGCCAGAGATACACGAACACCATCAGCATTCGTGCCTCAACTAACTTCGGATCGATTGCCAGGGCCTTCGCGAAAGCTGATTCGGCGCGCTCGTAGTCTTCAGCGCCACCGAACCCTTTGAACACGCGATTCACATACGAGGCGCCGAGCCCGTCCAGTGCCAGCGCAAAGTTTGGATCAAGCTCGATCGCGCGTTGAAAGTGTTCGATCGCCGCATCGCAGTCTTCCTGGGCAATGGTGCGGAAAATGAAACGCGCGAACAGGTCGCGGCCGCGCAGATATTGTTCGTAGGCAGCAGGATTTTGGGTAGCTGGCTTGGCAATGCCGTCCTGCTCGGCGGGACTCAACTCCAGCCGCAAGCCTTCGACGATGCGCTGCGCAATCTCGTCCTGCACAGCGATTATGTCTTCGGTAGACGTATCAATGCGATCGCTCCAAAGTATGTCGCCGCTGGCCACGTCGAGGAGTTGTGCGGTCACGCGGAACCTGCCGCCTGCGTGAATAAAGCCTGCCGTCAACACTGCGTTCACCTTTAATTCGTGACCGATGTCGCGCGGATCCATTTGCCCGTTCTGATACTTCGCGATCACTGACGACGGACGCACAACCAGCGAGCGCACGCGTGCGAGTTCCGTAATGACCGCATCAGCAAGTGAGAACTCGTAAAAGCTCGAGGCGGCGTCGTTACTCAAATTCCGGAAGCAGAGAATCGCGAGACTCTTCTTCGTGGGATCGGCGATCGTAGTAAACGGCGTTTCGTGAATGGTGGGCTTAGTGGGCGTTCCCATTCCCGGCGCCGCTGTCGAATCCGATCGGCTTCTGCCCTTGAGCCATCTCATCGCTCGGGACACCGGGCTCGCACCTGACAGGTGACGCGCCGGTTCGGGCGTAACGCTCGTGAATGGTTGGCCGGTTGTCTCCGCCGTTGAGACCTCTCGCAAAACGCCGCGCAGATCGTCACGCAGTTCATCAATCTTCTGATAGCGATCGCGTGGCTCTTTCGCGAGGCAGCGATCCAGTATCTGCTGCAGACGCTCGGGAATCGGTTCCTTGCGCAACTGCGTGACCGGTACCGGCGCATCGTGAAGAACGGCATGGCGTACATCGATCGTGGTCTTGCCGCGAAACGGCCAGGTGCCGGTCAGCATCTCGTAAAGCAAAACACCGGTCGAAAAAATGTCAGCGCGTTTGTCGACGCGGTCGCCGCGCGCCTGTTCCGGCGCGGCGTAAGTCGCGGTGCCGTAAGGTACGCCAATCTCTGTCAGGTCGGTGCGATGGATCGTGGAGCGCGAGCTGTCGTCAGTGTCGTCAAGCAGTTTTGCCAGACCAAAATCCAGAATCTT
>JBKPNP010000555.1:0-5372 GCA_046732775.1 Acidobacteriota bacterium | reverse complement strand
CCCTGGTAAAACGAGCGACGGGCAATGCGATAACCGTCGGCGAGCTCGGACTCCGGAGCATTTGCGAGTTTTGCAATAGAGGTGTGCAGCTCGGGCGAAACGCGCTCATCGGCGTCCAGACTAAAGATCCAGTCATTTGCTGCCTGATCAATGGCGAATTGTTTCTGAGCGCTGAAGCCTGACCATGCTTTTGTAATGACTCTGGCGCCGCACTCCTCGGCAATCGCGCGCGTCCGGTCAGCAGATTCCGAATCGACGACGATGATCTCGTCGGCCCACGAAAGCGATTCACACGCCTCGCGAATATTCGATTCTTCGTTGAAGGTGATGAGAGTGGCGGAGATTTTCATCAGGCCTGACCGGCAAACCTTAGCTTGTAGTCCTCCACGTTAGCACTAGTGCCGCGGAGCGGACAAACCAAAGTTTGCCGGACTATGGCCCGACGTTTACGGCGTGAGCGCGTTAACTGTCACGTTGTTGGCTCGCAGCGTTGTCGAGGTCGCGCGTTGTAGATCAGCGAGCGCTTTGTTGTAGTCAGTCTCGGCGCGCAGCTCAGCGTTGCGAGCATTCGTCAACGCGTTTTCACGTTGGAAAAGCAGGAAGGTAGTTGAACGACCGACCTGATACAAACGCTGTTCGCCTTCGAGTTGCATCTCGGCGTTTGCGCGCGCTTCACGTGCAGCGAGCACCCGGCGACGAGACGTCTCCACCGCCTGGGCAGCGTTGCGCACATCCACTTCGATGATCTGATCCTGCGAACGCATGGACGCCTCAAGTTGCTCCTGCACGATACGCGTGCCGGCGTAGTTCGCCTTTGCGGTCGTGTTCTTGATCGGTATCTGAATCGCAACGCCGACTGCAATGTTGCGCGTGTCGAGGCCAATCAGGTTGCGCAGGTCTTTGGTGTAGCCACCCTGCAGAAAAGCCGGAGGCAGACCCTGGCAAGCACCGCCAGTACAAGGCGAACCGGCTAAGCCTGTGGTAGCAAACGTCGCCTGCAGATCGACCTGGGGACGCATTTGGTTTTTAAAGTACTGAAGATCGATTTCCGATATGTCGTTCTGCAGACGCAGCCGGCGCAGTTCCGGACGATTTTCGCGCGCCTCTTTCAACGCCTCATTCAGGTTCACCGGCGAGGTGTCGAACGTCGGCGTGTCGGTGGGCGTGATTTGCGCCATCCATTCCGGCGCAGTTTGATCCTTCAGGATCAACTGCTTCAGATTGTTCTCCGCGATCGAAACGTTCTGCACGGCAACCAGTAACGATGATTCACGATTTGCGAGCTCCGTTTGCACCTCGGCACGCTCGAGCGGAGCTTTGGTGCCGACGGCAATTTGGGCCTCAACGCGACGCAAGTTCTCACGAGTCAGGTTGAGGTTTTCGAGTTGGTTCTGCTGATCGCGGAGCGAGAAAACCAGGTCCCAGTAAGCACGCTGGACCTGTGCGATGACGTCAATCGTACGCAACCGGAAGTCAGCGTCAGACTGCTCCAGACGTTTTTTCTGGATACGAATTAGCCGGCGACTGTTGTCGATCGAGCGATTGCGCTGCAACGGCTGGGTGATCGACAGTGACAGATTCGACGAGTAGTACGGATTCAACGTGCTGTTGATCGCGCTGGTGGTGTTCTTGCTGTTATTGAACCGCAGTTCATAGGTTCCGCCGCCGAGTTCGAAACGCTTCGACAGGGCCGGATCGAAGGAGAACTGCGTCGTTGAAAGCTTTCCTGAAGGCGCGCCGCTGGTAATGAAGGTCACCGGCGTAATGTTGTTCTGATACGTTGGAGTGATCGTATAAATCGGATCGTAAACTCCCTGCAGTGATCGAACCTGCGTTTCCTGATAACGCACTTCGTCGCGCGCGACCTCGATGTCGTTGTTGTTTTCGAGCGCGTGCCTGATCGCCTCGTTCAGCGTCATCGTTATAGTCTGATCGCTCGTTACACCGAGACGCGTCAGGTTTGGAATCGGCGGCAACGGACGCTGTTCGATCTTGGGGAAGTTAGGATCAACTGGTTCCTGAAGCGGTTCGTCGACTCCCGGCGTCGGCGAAGCCACCGGCGTTGCAGTTTGCGGCAGGCCGGTTTGCGGCGCTGTGACCGGCGCAGTAGCAGTGCCCGGCGCCTGCTGTGGCCTCACCGGCTGACTCTCTGGCGGGGCCGTCGGCGAAGTTGGCTGACCCTGCGGCGCGTTCGGATTCGGCATGGTCGTACTGGGCGGCTGTGTGTTGGGATTTGGCGGAGGCGTCGCGCCAGGTGTTTGCGCGAGTGCCGTCCCACCAATGAAGGTAACGCACAGCGAAATCAAAAGTATCCGGAACAGCGCACGCGGCTGAAAATTAGGCATCACACCAAAAGCTCCTTAACAGTTTCTATTTCGAAAAGTGAACAACAGTTAGCAAACAAGTCTCATCCGATCAAGTGGTTAGTACGCTATTTGGCGCATGTCAGTTTCAAAAAGATGGCGCGATCTGCTCGCTTGACACTCAATCCAACGCCGCATAATCTTGGGCTTCTTTTATTCCCAGCAAGTTTCGTAAACCACGAGGGCCTGTGACGCACAGCAAAGTGTGTGCCCTGCAGGTGCGAGTGAAGAGTAACGCGCGTTGGAACTTCAGGCAGGAGGACGACTCAGATGGCGGTGAAGGTTGGCATCAATGGATTTGGGCGCATCGGACGCAATATCTTTCGCACTTCGATTGGTGACCCCGATATCGATTTCGTTGCCGTTAACGATCTCACGGATACAAAGACTCTGGCGCACCTGCTTAAGTATGATTCGGTGCTCGGAAATCTCGATCATGAGATTACGTCGACCGAAAATGGGATTCGCGTGGAAAAGGACGAGTTTCGCGTCTTCTCGCAACGCGATCCGGCGGCGATTGACTGGGAATCGGTAGGGGCCGAGATCGTTATCGAGTCAACCGGAATGTTCACCAAGGCCGAGGATGCGCGGAAGCATCTGCACGGCAGCGTCAAGAAAGTCATCATTTCAGCCCCGGCAAAGAATGAAGACATAACGATCGTGCTCGGGGTTAACGACGACAAGTACGTCGCCGCCGATCACCACATCATTTCAAACGCGTCCTGCACCACTAACTGCCTCGCGCCGGTGGCCAAAGTTATTCATGAGAACTTCGGCATCCGTTCAGCCCAGATGACCACGATTCATTCGTACACAAACGATCAGCAACTGCTGGATCTGCCGCATAAAGATCTGCGTCGCGCTCGTGCAGCCGCGCTCTCGATGATCCCGACTTCCACCGGAGCGGCGAAAGCCGTCGCGCTGGTGCTGCCTGAATTGAAGGGCAAGTTTGACGGGATTTCAGTGCGTGTGCCGACGCCGAATGTGTCCCTCGTCGACGTCGTGATGGACGTAGAAAAAGAAACCAGCACGGAAGAAGTAAATCGCGCGCTCAAGGATGCGGCGAACGAAGAACTGTCCGGCATTCTGGCGTTTTCGGAAGAGCCGTTGGTTTCCAGCGACTTCAAACGAAACTCTAATTCGTCAATTGTCGACGCCGAGTACACCAAGGTGATCAACGGCAAACTCGTGAAGGTGCTGTCGTGGTATGACAACGAGTGGGGCTACTCATGTCGCGTTCGCGACCTGATCAAGTTCATCGCCAGCAAAGGACTCTAAGACAGTGATGAGTGATGAGTGATGAGTAATGAGTGATGAGTAAGAACTCAGGGCGCGGCTAGCCTCCGATTGACTCATTACTCATCACTCATCACTTCTTTACCCGCATGGCTAAGCTCTCGATCACCGATCTCGATCTCAAAGGCAAACGCGTTTTCATTCGCGTAGACTTCAACGTCCCCATTAAAGATGGCGAAGTTGAAGACGACACGCGCATTCGTGCTTCTTTACCTACAATTCAATACGCGATCGATCATGGCGCTCGCGTGATTCTGGCTTCGCACCTGGGGCGGCCCAAGGGCGAGCGAGTCGAGAAATATAGCCTCGCGCCGATTGCCAAACATCTATCGCGTCTGCTGAACAGGCCGGTTGCCTTTGCGAGTGACTGCACCGGCGAAGACACGGAAGCAAAAGTCGCTGCCTTGCAGGATGGCGAGGTTTTGCTACTTGAGAATCTGCGTTTTCACAAAGAAGAAGAGAAGAACGATGAAGGCTTCGCGGAGCAGCTCGGGCGTTTGTGCGATCTTTATGTGAACGACGCGTTCGGCGCCGCTCATCGGGCGCATGCGTCAACTGCCGGCATAACAAAATTCGTTGAACGTGCTGCGGCCGGGCTGTTGATGCAGAAAGAGTTGGACTACCTCGGTCGTGTGATTAGTGAACCTGAGCACCCGTTCGTCGCGATTCTCGGCGGCGCGAAAGTTTCAGACAAAATTCCGGTCATCAATGCGCTCATCGATCGTAAGGTCGACAAAATCCTAATCGGCGGAGCGATGGCGTATACGTTTTTCAAGGCTGAAGGATTTACAGTTGGGAAGTCCCTCGTTGAAAACGAGATGATGGACACCGCGGCGGAGATTAAGAAGCGCGCTGAGGCTGAAGGGGTTGAGCTTTTGCTGCCCACCGATCATCAGGTCGTCGACAGTTACGAGCCAATTAAAGGCGACAAGATCGTTGCCAAGACAATTCCGATTGAGTTTACCAATGCCGGGCATGCCGGCATGGACATTGGCGTTGAGACTGTTTCGCATTTCGCGAACGCTCTCCGCGACGCGCGCACAATCATTTGGAACGGCCCGATGGGGGTGTTTGAAGAGCCACCGTTCAATGAAGGAACGATCGGAATCGCGCGTGCCGTCGCCGAGGCGGCGGATCGCGGCGCGACGGTAATCGTAGGTGGCGGTGACTCCGTCGCCGCGGTTACACAGGCTGGAGTCGCCGATCGGATAACCCACATTTCAACCGGCGGCGGTGCGACGCTTGAGTTTTTGTCGGGCGAAGAGTTGCCAGGGGTTACCGCACTTTCAAACGAACCGTAAGCCAGCCAATAAATCGGGGCGATGATTGATGAACATCAACGACCGATGGTCTTCAGGTCTGTAAGATACTCGCCTTTGTTGTCTTCCATGACGACAAAAGCAACTCTGTCGCCTACTCGAACGCCATTCATTATCGCTGGGTCCCTAACCCAAAATTCCATTTCCATGGCCGGCATCAAATCTTTAATCTCGTCGTGATCGATTTCGATCCAACCTTCCTTGCGATTAATGATCTTAACGACGCCAGTGCCGGGATAGGGCTTGCCGGGCACCGCGGGTGGAAAACCAGCTGGGCCCGCGACGGCAGCAGGCTTCGGAGTCGGGCTTGGTGCGATCGTTTTTCCCGCTTCCGGTTGCGGTCGACACGACACAGCGAATGCGACCGGAAGTAGGACCACTGGAATGAGTTTGC
>JBKPNP010000554.1:0-2639 GCA_046732775.1 Acidobacteriota bacterium | reverse complement strand
AACGGGAATCGTGTCTAACTGTGCCGTCCCGAGGTTTGGGCTGCTCAGGTTAGCGGTCGCCACCACCGTTCCAATCTGCAGCGACACTTTCAGCTGCAGCGCCTCATCGTTGAGATCTACTTCAAGAAGAAAGGGCCCAATCTCGAGGAAGTCTCCCGGCGCGAGCGCTTCATTGTCCTCGACAGCTCTGCCGTTTAGCTTGACCGGATTCGAGGGCCGCAGACTGAACAGAAAATAGTCTTCGCCAATTAACTTGATGCCCGCCTGGGCGCGCGAAACAGCCGGGTGATTCAGCAGGAGTTCGCATTCCTGCAGCCGCCCGATCAAGAGACCATCGGTGATAATCGTGACCGGATCCTGAACCAGGTCTTCGCGAACTATGACGTATTTGTTTGCCTGCGGCATTTGTCTGAACGCTTTACTTCACCGCGAAATACACAACCTGAATCACGTGAACAACCATCAGCGCCAGCATTGCCGAGGTGGCAATTACATGCGGCGCAATCCACAGCTTGAGCATTTTGTGAAGGCAGATTAGTGCGTCCAGACGCACGAGCGTGACTTTCGTTTCCACTGCACGCAGCAACAGCGCGCGTTCCTCGTTCGTGGTCAAACGTGTCAGTCGTTCCCTGAAAGCTTTACGCGCGTTGGCGAGCAGTGCAGTCAAGGGTTCACGACGAATGAACTGTCGCGTCAGAAATGAAAAACGCGAGAATTTTTTGACGACGCGCAGCTCGATTTCTTCGCGCAACCACCCGTCGCTGCTGGTCAGGATTTCATCGAGTTCATGTTTTAGTTCCTGGCGCCGGCCCATCAAGTCTTCAATCAATAACGGCTCGCCTTCGATACTTGTCAGGATTCGCGGGGCGATGATGTAGGCGGCGATGCTGAACAATCCGGTTATGATGACCGCGTCAAACGCGAAGTAAAGCAGTGTTGTCAATAAACCGCCGGTGCGGCTGCCCGCGTGGAGCATCAAGACCACGCCTGCGAGCGCGCCAAGATAAACGTGCAACAGCATCCAGTAACGCAAAGCTCCGGCGCGGCGCCGGTAAAGCTGTTTACGCAGCGGATACGTCATAACTACAGCTACAGCAAACAAGCCGGCCAGACCCGTGGCCCATCTCATCGTCAACCACGTACCCGACAGCACTCCGTCGAATCCGTGCGCCATCAGCCCCCAAACTGTGGCCACTACGCCAACAACGATCGACAAAATTCCGCCCACATGAAATGCCTTGGCGATCGGATCGCTCTTGTGAATATTGCGGCCGAACGCCTGCGTTTGATCCCGAAAGATCAAACCGCGCGTCTTATCCACTTCACTGAAATACTCAACCGGATTCACGCGCAGGAGAGCGCCGGTCGGGCAATTTTCTTCGCAGGAATACGCTTGCCGTCGCGACCCCTGTGGATTGAGCGGCGTGTGTTCACAGAGATTGCACTTGATAGCAACGACATCGTCGGCCGGTGTTAACGGCAACGGTTCGGGTGTCGTGAAGCTGAACGTCTTTCGCAGAGTTCCCATCAAATCAAAGGCGCTCTGAACATCGCCGTTCTTCGGCACCATGGTGATGGCGTCGTACGGACATTGTGTGGCGCAGTCGAAGCACCCGATGCAGGTGGCCGGATCGATATCGACGTAACCGCGTGGATCGCGAAAGATGGATCCGGTGGGACACCCGGTGAGGCACTCCGGATCTTTGCAATGCATGCAGACTTGCGGCGACAACACGTGTTGCGTGCGCGTACTGCCAATCGAAACCGGACGGGTAATGTTGATACCGCGCCGCAGCAGACGCGACTGGCCGTGAACTTTGTGACACGCGAGCGAGCAGTTGCCACATCGAACACAGAGATCCATGTCCATCACTAACAGGTTCGAGCCGTCGACGATGCCGGTTGAAATTTCGGCTTCGGCAGAGGCCATGGCGCGGAGGTCTGCAACTGCTTCGACGGAAGGTGGATTGTCATCAGCAGTTGAAAACGCGTCGAAGGCAGCAACGATGCGGCTGCGCATTGCAGCGTCCGACGACAAATCGGCGGTTGGAAGCTCCAGCACCTCCGTGCGGGCCATCGCGGAGGCCGAGTATTTCCAGCGCGTGCCTTCGTTGAAGTCTTCGAGGCCAAGACAATTGCCCGCGCCCAGAAAGTCGACACCAATTGTTTGCCCTAACCCCACCGCAACGCCGGTGGAGCCGGGATCAAGTGGGACGCCGCGAACGCGTCTGACCCATCCGCTCTTGATCAGAATCACATTGCGTATCGGCTCGCCTTCCTGACACAGCACGTGATGTTTTCCATAGACTGAAAACTTTCCAATCTCGCGCAACTTGGCGATCAGCGCCGGATCGGTGGGTCCGTGTTCAGTTAAGTCTTCCACCACGCGTCCCAGTCCGTGCGCGCGATACGTGTCGTCGAGCAATTGGCCAAACTTCGGCAGCTTTCGCAATAGACGTAGCGCCGGTCGGGTGACCTCGAGTATCAGGGCCGTCTCGCCACTCGGCACCATGACGGTTGCGTTTCGCTCGACTCCGGCCAGGACTGCCATTTCTCCGAAACACGAACCCGCCGGCAGCTGATTGATCTTTCGCTGCTCGCCGCCGCGATCGCCGATGTAAACATCGAGAGTGCCCTGC
>JBKPNP010000553.1:0-2562 GCA_046732775.1 Acidobacteriota bacterium | reverse complement strand
TAACAGCCTTGCCCGATTCCAGCAGGCTCATCACATTCGCGATGTGCTGCGCTTTCAAATCCTCGGGCATACCGGCGGCGTTGTATGACGGTCCGTGCTTGAGCAACGCCATGTGAAACTCAACCATTTTGTTTGCCGGCGGCGCTTTTTCCTGTGCACGCGCATTCGAGGAAACAAAGATGGACGAGCTCGCAAAGATCGTGGACAAAACAATGGCCGACAACGCGAAGGTGAGACTGCTTGAAGTTCTTTTCATAGGGTGCTTTCTTCTTGAGCTACGCGAATTCAATTTGGCATGAATCAGAATGGCTTTCGCTCCACGGGAGCGAAATGCGTATAGCCAAGAGCAACTGACAATTGCGCTTCGCTCTATAGGAGCGAAATCTATGACACAGATCATTGAACGGGAGGAGCAGCGAACATTACGCTCCTCCGGAGCGCTGACAAAGGAAGCATCAAAGCTACAAACATCTCCGCTCCGCTGGAGCGAATGCAGTTCCCTTCACGTGCTGCTTCGAATTTCGTCTGTCCCAGTTAAACTTGATCCACCTTCCTAATTCACCACCGCGGTCTTCACACAAACCACGGGCGGCAAACTTTCGAGTATTGGGTTCCAGGATTCGCCGGCGTCAGCGGAGCCAAACAATTTACCGCTGCGGGTGCCGAAATAAATCCCGGTCGGCTGCAGCGTGTCCGCCGACAAGCCATCGCGCAACACCGTCTCGAGTGCATTCTCTTGGGGCAAACCATTCTCGACCGGCTGCCAGGAATCGCCGGCGTCGTTCGTCCGATAGAGCCGGAGCTTACCTTCGGGTGTGCAGCGAAATTCGTCGGACTCCAACGGAATGATGTAAACGGTATCGGCGTTGTTCGGATCGATCTCCATCGCGAAACCGAAGTCAGACGGGACGCCGTGCGCCATGTCAGTCCACGAGTCGCCACCGTTCTCGCTCTTGTACAGGCCCCAGTGGTTCTGCAAGAACATGCGTTGCGGCTTAGACGGATGACTGACAATCTTGTGAACGCACTGTCCCCATTCAGGAAAACGTTGGTCCGGCGGCAGAAATTGCGCACGCACGCCCTGATTGCGCGGCTGCCAGTTTTCGCCGCCGTCATCTGTGCGATACACGCCGCCGGTCGAAATCGCGATGAACAAGCGCTTGCTGTTTGACGGATCCGGCAGGATCGTGTGCAGGCAAAGCCCACCTCCGCCGGGATGCCATTGCGTGCGATGTGGGTGATCGTAAAGCCCTCTCACCAGATTCCAGGTCGTTCCCGCATCAGTCGACTTGAACAAGGCAGCCGGCTCAACTCCGCAGTAAAGCGTGTCGGGTTCGTCCGGATGGCCCAGCGCGATGTGCCAGATTTGTTTCAGCGCACTCCCGTTGTCAGCTTCACTGGCTGCCGGATTCGCATCCTGCATCGGGGCGGCCGGCGCCGACTCGTTTTGCGGAAACTTAACGCCGTATTCTTCCGGCTCAGTCCACGTTTTCCCGAAGTCGTCAGAGGAACACAAATACGAGCCCCAGTAAGAACTGTTGACCGCGGCCCACAAACGCTGGCGGCCGTTGCGGTCATCGTAGAGCATCGCGTAAATCGCTCGTCCCGGAAAATATGGACCGCCGACGTCCCACTGCTTTCGTTGGTTATCAGAACGAAGGATAAACGCTCCCTTCATCGTACCCGCAAGCAAGAGGACGTCACCGGACTTCGCTTCGATGTGATTCGGTTCGGGCATAGGAAACTCCGACGTGAAATTTAATGTGTGCCGCGCATTATAGTTGACTAACTAACTAGCGCAAACGCAGCGGTTGTTAATTCATGCAATCCGGATTTTTGGATTGTCGCGCGCCGGCCTCAAGAATTTCCGGCGCATTCGAAGTTTATAAAAACATTCGGAAAAACTGTGGAGCACTGAAGGGTTACGGTGGCAATCACCGCGGGGGACGCGTGTGCAGATTCGACTGTCGTTTCCTTTCTCGTTTGAATGGCTATCGAAATTACATCCATTCCCGGTCGTGAACGCCACTTCGGCCGCCGTCTCCCATCCGGCACGTTCAACTTCTTTCGCGCGAAACGTCAGACCGATCGCCGTCTGGTACTGAAAACCTTTTGCGGTGTTGCCGCACTCGCCCTCGCCCTTGGTGGCGACGCGCTACTCAGCTCCTACAAGTATTACGCGCGTATCGTCGACGCCAGACTGGCAAGCGGTTACCTGACCAGCCGCCCTGGTATTTACGCCGCTCCGCGCACTCTACGCCCGGGCCAAAAACTTTCGCGAGTTGATTTGATCACGGCGCTGCGGCGCGCCGGCTATCTGAAATCTGAAAGCAGCAACGTCTGGAGCGGCAGTTTTCGCGAAACCCACGAAGGCCTTGAAATTCGCCCAACGGCGAACCAGACGCGCTCGGCTTTAGTCACGATTTCCATCGCTTCCGACAACAGAATCTCGGAAGTCCTCGAAGACGGCCTGCCGGCTGACGCATTTATTTTGGAACCGGAAACTCTCTCTCAAGACAGCTCCGCAAAAGCTGGTCAACGTGAAGCGGTCAAGTTCACGGA
>JBKPNP010000552.1:0-1287 GCA_046732775.1 Acidobacteriota bacterium | reverse complement strand
TCCGGTCCTTCTTCCGTCGGGACAATGGCGCCGGAGGCTTGTGACTTGATGATCGGCGGGGCCAGCAAACGCTGGGAGTAGCCATCGGGAAACGAACGAACGCGGCCGCTGGCGTCGGTAACGACGTGGCCGGTCTCACCTTCGGCGATTATCTGACCATCGCCGGCGCGCACAATCTCATAGCCAAAGCGTAGCGATCGTTTGCGCATCTCGGTGATGTGAGTGCGAACCAGTAGTTCGTCATCGTAAAACGCGGCAGCTTTGTAGCGGCAATAGCTTTCGGCCACTACCAGGAAAGCGTCTTCATTCTCTTCCATGTCGCGGTACGAAAAACCGCGCGCGCGGCAGAATTCGGTGCGGCCAATCTCAAACCAGACGAGATAGTTTGCGTAGTAGACAATGCCCATCTTGTCCGTCTCCGCATAACGGACACGCAGCAGCGTCTCGTGCCAATCTCCCAGGACAATCTCTGGAGCGGGACTTGTCATATGAGCGTCGTGCCTTCAAACTCTCAATGAAAGAGTTAATTTTCAGCCCTAGGCTGCGATTAAGTTAAAACGTTTAGCGGACTATAAGAGTGAAAGCCCAACCATGTCAAAGCGAATTCTCCAAACCCTGGCGCTCGTTTTAGTGCTGGGCATGTCAGCCGCGGCGCTGGTCGCAAAGCGCTCGGCTGCGCAACAGGCAAGCGTCGCGAGCAGCAGTACTCGTAACGCCGCAATTGTGGCGGCGACCGCCGAAGTGCTGAAGGAAACGAGTGAAATCAGAGAGTTGGCGATTCTCAAGCCCGTGAAGAGCGGCGCCCAATCACGCGCTGCGATCGAGCAAATGCTGATCAAGAACCTCGACGAACAGACGACGCCGGCGGAAATGCATGCGACTGAACTCTCGCTGCGAAAGTTTGGGTTGGCGCCAAAGGAGTTTCAGTATCGGCCGTTTATCATCAAGCTGCTTACGGAGCAGGTGGCGGGTTACTACGATCCGCGCATGCAGAAATTTCACCTCGCTGATTGGCTGGAAGTTGAGGGCCAGAAGCCCGTAATGTCACACGAGCTGACGCATGCGCTTCAGGATCAACACTTCAACCTGCGCCGGTTTGAAAAGTGGCCGCGCGGCGATTCCGACGCGCAGCTGGCCGCACACGCTTTGATTGAAGGCGATGCCACTTTGGCCATGACCATTTACATGGCGAAAAATCCACTGGTGGCGTTGGCCTTCAGCCGGTCGCTGCTGGGCGGTGTTTCCACAGAGCAATTCAATCAGGCGCCGCGTGCGATGCGTGAGTCC
>JBKPNP010000551.1:0-1041 GCA_046732775.1 Acidobacteriota bacterium | reverse complement strand
TCGCCGCCGGTGATTGTTTCAGTGCCGCAGCGATCTTCGAATTCGCGTCACCCATGGAGCCACCAGTCGGCAAGATGATGGCGTCGGGTCGCGCCGCCAATGCTGATTCGGCGCTGAACTTGGGCCAGGCGCCCGGCACGTCCGCGGTCACTGAAATCCCTCCCGCGCGTTTAAGTAAGTCGGTAATAAAGGCATCCCGCCCGATCGTGTACAGCGGTTCATCGGAGACCTGGTAGAAAACGCGCACCGGCGGTCGCCCCGCCACCTTCTGCTCTACTGCCTTCACGCGCGCATCGAGTTGCTGTAACAAGGCATCGGTCTCAGTTTGTTTGCCGAGTATTTCGCCGATGCGACGCATCGAGCTGAACACCCCTTCCAGATCATGAGCATCGGTTACGTAGACTGCGATCTGGTGCGCTTCGAGCTCGGCGGTGAAGGCCTCGAGCTGTGAGGCGGTGGAAACAAATACGACCTGGGGCCTCAAAGCGATAATGCGCTCGATACTCGGCTTCAAAGTATCGCCGACCGTCTCCACGCGTTGCGCCTCAGCGGGATAGTTGCAATAAGTCGTGCGACCAACCAGACCGTCTCCGGCGCCCAATGCAAAAGCAATCTCTGTTAGATTCGGGGCCAGCGATACGAATCGCGTGACCGGCTTCGGCAGGCTGATTGTCCGCCCCGCTTCGTCAGTTGTGCTATAGACGTTGCTCGCGGCACCCGTATGCGGTTGTGGGCGTGAACAGGTTAAAGAAAACAAGGCGATGCCGACGACGATTGCGAACAACGCCTTGCGCCTTAAAAATCTATTCAGTTGTAGGTGAAATCGTTGTGCCAAAGTGCCGCCTGTATTGCTTGTGGAAGCGACAGGCAGTCGGCGGGATCAAAGGCAGGCTTCGAAACCCGGGCGGCCTGAACGCCTTTCCGCGAGCGTTCAAAAGCTGCAAAGCGCCGGGCAGGTCTCCTGACTTTAAGACGGTGCTGCGTCTGAACGCAGCGTCTCATCACAGTGGCGCGACCGCGCGGGATTCTCACCCGCTTCCC
>JBKPNP010000550.1:0-1312 GCA_046732775.1 Acidobacteriota bacterium | reverse complement strand
TGTCAGGTCCGTCTGTGGTCTGTTTAATGTTTACCTTGCCGCCAGCCGGCGTAGCTTGTAGCGCGTTCAGCAGGAGATTGGAAAGGGCGACGCGAATTGCCGAAACCGCGGGACCCGCCAACTCTTCGTCCTTGCCCAGCGAAACATTCAAGGCGATCGAATCCTTCTCGGCGTTTACCTGAAATAGCCTGACGACGGATTGGATCAGCTGTTGCGAACGCGATGGCAACTCCGAAGGCAACTCTCGTCTCGCGAAACTTAGCAGCTGCGTTACGCTGCGACCGAGCCGGTCCGTTTCGCCGACAATCAGACTCAAGTCGCGCGAATACTCCAGGCTCAGCGTTTCGTCCTCACCCATAACCTGAGCGATGGACTTGATTGCCGATAACGGATTTTTAATTTCGTGCGCCACGGTTGCCGCCATCTGTCCCAAGGTTGCGAGACGCTCGCGCTCCGCAAGTTCCCTTTCAAGCCTGACATTCTCTTCGACGAGCCGGGAATCCTCGATAGCCACCGCCACCTGGCCGGCGAGTATATGCAGAACGGAACGCACGTCTTCGGTCAAACTATTTGAGGACGCATCGATCAGGAGCAGACCCGAAACGCGGTCTTCGCGTCGCAAGGGATAAGCGATGGAGTAGCCATGCTCTTTCAACAAGGGACTGTTCTCAACCACCGTCCAATCGTTGCCCGCCGATTCCTCGAGAACATTATCGACCCAGGCCTCAGGCGAGGCGGTTTTCAGTGACGCGCCGTGAGGAAAAGAACCGTTGTTTTCAGGAGTTGCCGCTTTTCGCAACGCAATCTTTACGCGCCGCAATTTCAAGGCGTCAGCCGTTTGCAGCTCTACGAATTCGAATAGATCAGGCAACTGCAAATACTGGCCGGAGTGTGCACTGATGCGCGACACAATCTGTCGATAGAGCGCAGCTTCGCGTTCAAACAATTTATGAAACCGCTGGCCCAACCAACTTCGTAACGGCGCCGCCGCCAATGCCAGCGCCAGTATCAGAAGTGCCTCTACCACCCCGGCGCGCACGCCGTAACGGCTGGTGAGCCAGTCGCCAATCGTGCGAATTCCGTAGATGTAGATCGTCAACACGACGGCTGCGAAGGAAGCGACGATCAGACTCTCTTCGATAATTAATTCGAGATAGCGATAGCGATAAATGTAGTAGGCCAGCAGGGCCGAAGGCAGCAGCGAGCCCAGGTTCGCAATCGTTTTCAAGTACAAACCGAGCTGTGTCCCTTCGCCAAGCCCGAGGGCCAGCGCCGCCAGAATCACGATGCCGATGACGACGAACGAAGCGGC
>JBKPNP010000549.1:0-2833 GCA_046732775.1 Acidobacteriota bacterium | reverse complement strand
GCGGACACACCTTCGACCACAAAGCGCGCGGTACGACTCCAAACATCGCACCGCCATCAAGACGAAATTCGGTGTCCGGGATTAACTCGAGGCGGTAATCACCAAACTGCATTTTTCGCTTCGATACCCAACGCTACTGCTTCTTTTTCGGAGTCACTGCCGGCTTCGCCGCAGGTTTATTACCAGCAGGATTCTCCACCGGCTCAACCGGCTTAGGCTCACCCGATTGCGCGGGCGGGAAACCTGGCGGCAGCCCCTGTTGCGGCGCTTGCTCCGGCATCTTTACCTGGTAGTCCGACGCCACTGTCACGTGTGATCGCTTCACAATTTCGTCAAGAACTTTCTTTTGCTTCTCCTGCTCAAGGGCGGCACGCGCCTTGTCGCGACCGGTTTGCGGCGGCGCAAAGGGATTAGCGCCCTCCGCGCTGTCGCTGATCAGAATGTGACGCGCGTGAATTTGTTCTTCGTCTTTGCCGTCTTTCTTTTCAGTTTTACGTTCCTCGAGCTTGATGATGTGGTAGCCAAACTTTGTTTCCACGAGGTCGCTGACCTCGCCGGGCTTCAACGCAAAAGCGGCCTGCTCGAATTCCGGAACCATCTGGCCGCGACCAAACCAACCGAGATCGCCACCCTTATCCTTGCTGCCGTCTGAGGAAAACTCTTTCGCCAGCTTCGCAAAATCTTCCCCGGCGCGAACACGCTTCAAGACTTCTTCGGCCTTGCTGCGATTTTGTTTGGAGTCGAGCTCAGGATGTTGCTTCACATACTCATCAACTTCCTGATCCGTCGCGCTCATTTTGTCTTTCAACTG
The DNA here is from genome assembly GCA_046732775.1 of Acidobacteriota bacterium. GTDB lineage: Bacteria > Acidobacteriota > Blastocatellia > Pyrinomonadales > Pyrinomonadaceae > PSRF01. Next base: position 2,022 of record JBKPNP010000549.1, on the reverse strand, counting down.
CTCCTGCGCATACGTTTGCGCGAGGATGCGCGCCTGTTCGAGTTTGACCTGGAGATCGACGGCACGTTTCTTGTCGACGCCCGCCGCGATGCCGCGTTGCTCTCCAAGCAGCACCCGGCCGAGCTGTTGTTTCACCTGTTTGAGTTGTTCATCAGGAATCTGCTGGCCGCCGGCGAGTTGAGGGTTCTTCGCTTTCGCGTCGTTGATGAACTGGTCAAATCTCGCTTGATTGACCGGTTGCTTAAAGACCTCTTCGACTTCCGCGTCAGAGATCGTCGACGGCGCTCCACCCTCACCCTGGCTCTTAAAATAGTTTTCGGCAATGACTACCGTGCGCACCAGATCAAGCTGGCGCTTCACGTCCGGTTTGTTGCCGATGCCCTTGGCTCGCGCCTCTTCCGCTACTGCCAGCAGCTTCTGCAAATCCTCTGCGAAACTCTTGCGCGTTTCAGCGTCGCTCGCCAAACGGGAGCGGAACTGCGGTGATTGATCTTCCGCGATCAACGCCATGTCTTCCGCGGTAAGGTTTGTGAGAAATTCGGAGCGCCGCGCCTTTACTTGCCAAAAAATTAACCCGGCAGCCAGCACGATCGCTACCGCTGCGGCAATCCACGCTTTTTTTATTGAACTCAAAACAATGATCCTTTCTTATAAAAACGAACTTAGTCGTGTTGCACCAATTCCAGTAATACTCCGTTTGCCGACGCCGGATGAACAAATGCCACCAGGCAACCGCCGGCGCCGATGCGCGGAGTTTCGTCAATAAGTCTCGCGCCCTTTTCCTTCAATTGGGCGAGCGACGATCGAATGTCAGCCACCTTCACCGCGATGTGATGAATGCCGGGGCCGCGCTTATCGAGGAACTTGCCGACCGGCGAATTGCTCTGCAGCGGTTCAAGCAGCTCGATGTGAGTTTCACCGATCGGCAACATCGCCACGCGCACACCTTGTTCGGTCACATCTTCGGTGAGATCGACGCTCAAACCCAACGCGTCGCGCCACAGCGCGAGTGCGTCGTCAATTTTATGCGTCGCAATTCCGATGTGGTCAACTTTCATGGATGCCGTCGCTATTCATCAACTCATCTACCGCAGAATAAGGATCTCTTTGGCGACTGGCAACTTCGCCCGCGAGCCGTTCGAGTTTCTCAGATGCGGCGGTCGAAGCCAAAGTCTGCGCCACCAGTCGCTCCCGCAGCAGCTCAAGAATGCGCCAACGGGCTATCGCCTGTTGTCTCGAGTTTCCCGCGTCCGGCTGCAAATGAAATTCCCGGTATTTTTCGACTGCAGCCGCAAGTTCCTGAACGCCCTTACTTTCCGTCGCCACAGTCTTCACGATCGGCGGCTCCCACTGGTCTTCGCGAGTGGCCAGAGACAGAAGCGCTTCCAGCTCCTTCTCTGTTGTGTTTACACCCTCGCGGTCGGCCTTATTGATGACGAAAATGTCGCCGATCTCCATTATTCCGGCTTTGATCGCCTGAATATCGTCGCCCATTCCCGGCACCAGAACAACGATGCAGACGTCGGCCGCTTTAACCACTTCGACCTCGTCCTGCCCCACACCGACCGTCTCGATGATAATTTTCGAATAGCCGGCGGCATCTAGAATCGAAACCGCATCCACCGTGGAACGGGCCAGGCCGCCGAGGTTGCCGCGCGTGGCCATAGACCTGATGAAGACGCCTTTATCAAGGCCGAGCGTCTGCATGCGAATGCGATCGCCCAGTATCGCGCCGCCGGAAAACGGACTCGAAGGATCAACTGCAACGATGCCGACTCGTTCACCCTGGCGACGATAGTGAAGCGCAAGCTTATCAACCAGCGACGACTTACCCGCGCCCGGCGCGCCGGTAATTCCAATCACCAGACCGCGTCCGGTCAGCGGAAAAATGCTTTTCATCAGTTGCGACGCATCGTTGGAAACGTCTTCAACCTTTGAGATTGCACGCGCCACTGCGCGCGTGTTACCCGCCGCAATGCCATCAACCAGCGAGGTGTTGTTAGTTGACGAGCTCACTAAACC